>JBOGGP010000130.1:0-6895 GCA_050744105.1 Acidimicrobiales bacterium | reverse complement strand
ACCCGTTGGCCAGCTCGGCCAGGGACGGGTCCTCGGGAAGTGAGGAGCCCAGTATCGAGGCGACCAGGTCCGACTTGGCGTAGGCCAGGAGCACCGCCAGCTCCGGCCGGACGAGCCCGGCCCCGGCCGCCGATCGCCGGGCCAGCTCCTCGGTGTCGGGCAAGGCCTCGGCTTGCCGGTCCAGGCCGGCCCTGCCCGCCAGCACCTCGACGAGGGCGGCGTAGGCGGCCAGGTCGGCAGCCGACTCGGGCACTGCCCGGTCGAGGGCGGCGACGCTGTGGTCCACCTGGCGGAGGACGTCGGCGACCACGTCGCCCTGCGCCGACGCCAGCAACCGGTCGCGCTCGGCGTGGTCCAGCCGTCCCTCGTCCTCGGCCAGCCGCAGGAGGATCTTCAGGTTGACCTCCCGGTCCGAGGTGGCCACCCCCGCGGCGTTGTCCACGAAGTCGGTGTTGATCCGGCCGCCCCGCCGGGAGTACCGGGCCCGGGCCCGCTGGGTGATCCCCAGGTTGCCCCCCTCGGCCACCACCCGGGCCCTCAGCTGGTCGGCGCCCACCCTTACGGCGTCGTTGGCGTGGTCCCCGACGTCGGCGTCAGCCTCGTCGCGGTCCTTCACGTAGGTCCCGATGCCGCCGAAGAACAGCAGGTCGACAGGAGCCTCGAGGATGGCGGAGACCAGCTCGACGGGGTCCGTCACCGGCACCGGGAGCCCGAGGGCCTCGGTCGCCGCCTGGCTCAGCTGCACGTGGGCGACATCGCGGCTCCACACCCCCCCGCCGGCCGAGATGGCGTCGAGGTCGTAGTCCGCCCACGTCGAGCCGGCCAGGTGGGCCAGCCGGGACCGCTCCTGGTAGGACGTCGCCGGATCAGGGTCGGGATCAAGGAAGACGTGGCGCCCGTCGAAGGCCGCCACCAGCAGCAACGACCGGCTCTGCAGCATGGCGTTACCGAACACGTCGCCGGACATGTCGCCCACCCCGGCCACCCGCAGCACGTCGGTGGCCACGTCCACGCCCAGCTGGCGGAAATGGCGGGCGACGGCCGTCCACACGCCGCGCGCCGTGATGCCCATGGCCTTGTGGTCGTAGCCACTGGCTCCCCCCGAGGCGAAGGCATCCCCCAGCCAGAACCCGTACCGCCGGGACACGTCGTTGGCCAGGTCCGAGAAGGTGGCCGTGCCCCGGTCGGCCGCCACCACCAGGTAGGGGTCGTCCCCGTCGGCCCGCACCACCCCGGGCGGAGCCACCACCTCGTGCCCAGGGCCGGTGCCTCCGGCACCCGGTCGCCTGACCACGTTGTCGGTGACCTGGAGCAGAGCGGCCACGAAGCCCTCGTAAGCCCGCCGCCCGCCGGCCGGCGAGGGGCCCGTGGCGCACGAGAACCCGCCCTTGGCCCCGGTGGGCACGATTATGGCGTTCTTCTTCACCTGGGCGGCAGCCAGCCCGGCCACCTCGGTGCGCAGGTCGTCGTGGCGGTCGCTCCAGCGAATGCCCCCCCGGGCCACCCGACCGGCCCTCAGGTGGACGCCTTCGAGGTCCGGTCCGTGGACGAATATCTCGTACGCCATGCGGGGCGGGCCGAGACCGGGCACCGCCGTGCTGTCGAACTTCAGCACCACCGGCGCCGGCCTGTCACCCGGCCAGCCGGCGGCGGGGGCCGGGCAGAGACTGTCGGCGCAGAACCAGTTGGTGCGCACGGTGGCGTCGACCAGGGCCAGGTAGGCCCGCAGGGCCTGGTACGTCTCCAGGCGGTCGACGCCGTCGATGGCCTCGAGCACCTGCTGGCGAGCCCGGCCGGCGCCGGGTCCGAGGGGCCCGGCGCCGGCCGGGTCGAAGCGGGCCACGAAGTAGCCGAGCAGGGCGCGCGCCGCGGCGGGCCGCTCCACCAGGGCATCGGCCAGGACGGCGTCGGGCAGGATGAACCCGGCCAGCCGGCGGTAACGGCGGTATGCCCGGAACAACCCCACCTCTCGCCCGTCCAGGCCGGCGGCCAGCACCAGGCCGTTGAGCGAGTCGACCTCGGCCCGACCGGACAGGGCGGCGTCGAGGGCGGCGATCAGGCGGAGGCCGGCACCGCCGTGATCGACCGGGCCGGCCCGGTCGGCCCTCAGGCTGAAGTCGTCGACGTGGTAGCCGCCCCCTCCGGCCCTGCCGGCCACGCCGCCCCCTCCGGCCCTGCCGGCCACGCCGCCCCCTCCGGCCCTGCCGGCCACGCCGCCCGTGCCGGCCCTGCCGGCGACGCGGTGTGGCGCAACCTCCAGCACGGTCAGCCCGAAGCTCTCGATCACGGGCAGGAACCCGCTCAGCTCCACGGCGGCGGCGCTAAACCGGCGCAGCCGGAAGACCCCCCGCTCCGGCGCTGTCCCCATCCCCCCAGAAGGCCCGGCGACCCGCAGGGCGAAGCGGGCCGGGGGCGCAGGGCCCGCTTCGCCGGCGCCTCCGTCCAGGGCCTCCAGCTCGGCCATGTCGTCGGCGCCTCCGTCCAGGGCCTCCAGCTCGGCCATGTCGTCGGCGGCCTCGGCCGGGGGGATGGCCTCGCGGTAGCTGGCTGGGACCCGGCGGGCGAAGGCCTCGGCCTCGGCCGGCCCCCCCCGGTGGCGGCGGGCCAGCTCGGCGGCCAGGTCGTCCGCCCAGCCAGCCGGTCCCCAAGTCTCGGTACCTCTGGGCTCGGCCACGCCGCGATTGTCCCTCATCGGCGGGCCGCACCGCCGCAGCTGGCCCCCGCCTGGCCCGGTGGGACCATCCGCAAATGGCTCGGGCGGGCCACAGACAACTGCCCCGAACCCGCAGGAAGATGGACACCATGAGCCCGCCCCTCGCCATCCTCCTCGTCGAGGACAGCCCGCTTCACGCCAAGATGGTGGCCGCGCTCCTCGCACGGGCCCCGGGCCCGGGTTACCGGGTGCACCACGTGGTGTCTGTCGCCGGGGCGCTGGCTGCCTTGGGCCCCGCCGGCACCGACTGCGTGCTGGTCGACCTGCATCTCCCCGACGCCGGCCGGCTGGAGGCGGTGGCCCAGATCGGGGCGGCCGCCCCGCTTGTCCCGGTGGTGGTGATCACCTCCTCCTCCGACGAGGCTCTGGCGCTCGAGGCCATCACCGCCGGAGCCCAGGACTACCTGGTCAAGGGCCGGCTCGAGCCCGATGGCCTGGCCCGGTCAATCAGCTGGGCGATGGCCCGCAAGGCGCTGAGCGCGACCACGGCCCACGACGCACTGCACGACCCGCTCACCCACCTGCCCAACCGGACGCTGCTGCTCGACCGCCTCCACGCTGCCCTCGACCGCAGTGCCCGGTCCTCGGCCACCGTCGCCCTCATGTTCGTCGACCTGGACAGGTTCAAGCCGGTCAACGACAACCTGGGCCATGACGCCGGCGACCGGGTCCTGCGAGTCGTCGCCGACCGGCTGCGCGCCGCCGTGCGCCCTCAGGACACGGTCGCCCGACTGGGTGGCGACGAGTTCGTCGTGGTCTGCGAGGGCGCCGCCGAGGCTCTTGGTGAAAGGGGGCCGGTGGCCCGGAGGATCGCCGCTGCGGTGGCCGCTCCCATCCACGTCGGGGGCCGGGACGTGCAGCTCGCCGCGAGCATCGGTGTCTCCCTCGGCGGCCGGGAGGGGGACCCAGAGGCGATGCTGCGGGAGGCTGATCGGGCCATGTACCGGATCAAGCGGTCCCGGCGGTGAGCACCCCTGCCGCCGTCCTGGGCGGACGCTTCCGTCCGACCGCCCTCCTCAGGGAGAGCCCCGGACGCCAGACCTACCTGGGAACCGACTCCGACCACAGCCCGGGCGGCGCCGGCGTGGTCATCCACACCCTGGCCGGCTCCCCGTCGCCGGCGAGCCGCGCTCGCTTCGATGCCCAGGTGGACGCCTTCAGCTTCACCGGCCGGCAGGTGGCCCACCTGTGCGCCCCGGTGGCCGCCGGCTGGGACAACGGCGCCTACCACGTGGTGCTGCCCTGGGTACCGGGTCCGACCGTCGAGGAGGTCCTCGCCGACGGCCCTCTGGCCGTGGCCGCCGCCGTGGCCATGGGCACCGACCTGCTGGCCGCGCTGGCCGGGGCCCACGGCCGCGGGGTGCTGCACGGCGACGTCCGGCCGTCCAACATCGTCCTGGCTGCCCCCGGTGACGACCTCGCCAGCGGCGCGGCGGCCGGCGCCGGAGGCGACGCCCGGGCACGGACGCCTCAGGCCGTCCTGATCGACGTGGGCCTGGCCGCCCTGAGCCGTGCCGCCGGCTGCCGGCCCGAGGTCGAGCTGCGCACTGCCCGTTACGCCTCGCCCGAGTCGGCCGGCCTGGTCGACCACCCCCCCGACGCCCGCTCGGACCTGTACTCGGCCGCCGCCGTGATCTTCGAGTGCCTGGCCGGGCGGCCCCCTTTCCAGGCCGACACGGTAGGAGGGGTCCTGCGCCAGCACCTCAGCGAGCGGGCACCTTCGCTGCGGAGCATCGGATCGGCCGTCCCCGGCCCTCTCGACGAGGCCGTCGACCGGATGCTGCGCAGGAGTCCTGACGAGCGGTACACGTCGGCCCGGGCTGCCCTGCACGACCTCGAGGCGATAGCCGCCGCCATGGCCGGTGGCCGGCCGGCCGACCTGGTCATCGGGGGCAGCGACCACCGCGCATCCCTGGCCTACCCGGCCTTCGTCGGCCGCGCCACCGAGCTGGAGGCCGTCGGCGCCGAGGTCGGCCGGGGCCGCCGGGGCCATGGCGGCCTGGTCCTGGTCGAGGGCCGCTCAGGCTGCGGCAAGTCGCGGCTGCTGGCCGAGCTGGCGGAGCGCAGTGCCCAGGCCGGGCTGTGGATCCTGAGAGGCCAGGGCGTCGACCAGGTGGCCGAGCGGCCCCTTGCCGCCCTGGACGGGGTGGTGGACCAGGTGGTGCGCCGGGCGGGGGCCGAACCGGACTTTGCCGCCGGCCTGCGCCGAGCCCTCGGACCTCACCTCCAGGCCACAGCAGACGCCGTCCCCCGCCTGGCCGACCTCCTCTGCCCCGGCACCCCTGGTACCGGCGGTCCGGAGGCCTACGGGAAGGCTCGCTCGCTCCCGGCCCTGAGCGCCTTCCTCGACGCCCTGGGCACCGAGCAGCGGCCGGCACTGGTCATCCTCGACGACTGCCAGTGGTCCGACGAGATGACCGCCAGGATGGTCGAGCACTGGTCGGCCCACCACCCCGCACCCGACGCTCCGGGCCCGAGCGGGGGCCGGCGCCCGGACCGGTGGGTCACGGTGATCGTCGCCTTCCGTGCCGAGGAGGTTGGGCCGTCCGACCTGTTGCGCCGGCTGGCGGCCCGGGCCCATGCTGTCCTGCCCGGCCTGAGCCCTGACGAGGTGCGCCAGCTGGTCGTCTCCATGGCTGGGCCGGTCCCCACCACCGCCACCGCCCTGGTCGGCCGGTTGTCGGAAGGAAACCCGTTCATGGCCGAGGCCGTCCTCCGAGGGATGGTCGAGGCCGGCGCCCTGGTCCCCCGGCGCTCCGGGGACCCTGGCCCGGCCGGCTCGGGCGATCCAGCCCCGACACCGGTGCGGGGGGCGGGGGGACCGGCGGAGGGGATTGCCACCGGCTGGCTGGTCGACGCCGAGGCCATGGCCGGCGTGCAGACCAGCCGCCACGCCGCCGAGTTCCTCAGGCGCCGGCTCGACCTGGTGGCCCCCGACCACCGCCGGCTGCTGGCCGTGGGTGCGGTGCTGGGCAAGGAGTTCGACCCAGCCATGGCCGGGGACCTGAGCCGTCAGGGGCCGGCCGAGGTGCAGGAGGCCATTGCCGAGGGCCGGCGGCGGCACCTGGTGTGGTCCGGACCGGGCCGCTGCAGCTTCGTCCACGACAAGATCCGAGAAGCCCTCCTGGCCCAGCTGTCCGACGACGACCGCCGACGGCTGCACCTGCAGGCGGCCCTGGCCCTGGAGGCGGGCGACGGGGACCACCCCTACGAGCTGGCCTACCACTTCGATGCCGGGGGTGACGCCAAGCGTGCCCTGCCCCATGCGCTGGTTGCCGCCGGCCGGGCCCGGGCCCAGCACGCCCTGGGGACCGCCGAGCAGCACTACCGGATCGCCGGGCGAGGCGCGGCCCGAGCCGGCACCGAGGTGCGTCGCCAGGTGGCAGAGGGCCTCGGGGACGTTCTCATGCTGCAGGGGAGGTACGAGGAGGCCGACGGTGCGCTGGCGGATGCCGCCACCCTGGCCAACCACGTCGAGGACCGGGCCCGCATAGTTGGAAAGGTCGGCGAGCTGGCCTTCAAGCAGGGCGACGTGGCCCGGGCGGGCGAGGCCCTCGAGCGTGCCCTGCGCCTGCTCGGAAGGCGGATGCCCCGCCGCCGGGGCGGCATCGTCGCCGCCGTCGCCGTCGAGATCGCCGTCCAGTGCCTCCACACCCTGCTTCCCCGTCTCTTGGTGGGACGGCGACCGGCCGGGCCAGACGCCCGCGAGTGCCTGGCCATACGCCTCTACAGCCGTCTGGCCTACACCTACTGGTTCCAGAAGGGCCGCCTGGCCTGCCTGTGGGCTCACCTGCGGGAGATGAACCTGGCCGAGCGCTACCCCCCCTCCGAGGAGCTGGCCCAGGCCTACTCCGAGCACGCTCCGGTGATGACCATGGTGCCGGGGTTTTCCCGGGGCCGGGCCTATGCCGAGCGCTCACTGCAGATCCGCTCCGATCGGGGCGACGTCTGGGGACAGGGCCAGTCGATGCACTTCCTGGGCGTGGTCCTCTACGCCTCGTCGCGCTTCGCCGACTGCATAGACATGTGCCGCCAGGCGGCCGCCCTCCTCGACCGCTCCATTTTTTTGGGGTAGCGAAGAAACATGCTGGTGGGGGCGGTTTTTGCTGTGGCGGACGTAGCTCACTGAGATGGGTTGTCGCGTGGCCGGCGGGGGCGGGAGCTGGTTGGGGGAGCGGATCG
>JBOGGP010000129.1:0-6916 GCA_050744105.1 Acidimicrobiales bacterium | reverse complement strand
CCTGAACGGTTCTTCAACAAGGCACCCGTCGCCCCCACACTGCCTGCCTCGGCCTGGATCAACAAGCCCACTATCCGCACCGAACTCAACTAGCAAAATCGGCAACTACCCCTTGACACGTTCCGGAAATGGAGCGGCGCAGCTCTCCGAGGTCGTCATCGAGGATCTGCTCGATCAGCGCCCAAGCGGTGTCCCAGTAGTGGTGGGTGAGGACGTTGCGCAGGTCGACGATGCTTCGCCACGGGAGGCCCGGACGCTTGATCTTGAACTCGTCGCTCAACCCGTTGACGGCGTCGCCGATGACGGCGAGCTCGCGCATGACCGCCGAGCGGAACATGTCATCGTCCCCGTCGCGAACAGCGCGCCATCTTTCGACCTTGGCAATGGCGTCGAGGATGTCGGAGGTCCGCTCCCCGTCGCGGCGTCCCTGACGACTCACAGTGGACGGGCTTCGGCCAACACCTGGTCCCGGATGGTGGGCTTCAGCATCTCGGGTGTGCCGATGTCGACTCTGAGGCCGAGCGCGTCACTGAGTTCGTGGCCGAGCTCGAGCAGGTCGAACAAACGCAGACGCTCTGGGGGAATCTCGACAAGAAGGTCAAGGTCCGACTCGAAATCGTCCTCCCCCCGTGCCACCGAGCCGAATACGAGCACACGCACAGCACCGTGGGCGACGGCCAGACGCCGTACACGTTCGCGATTGTTGGTCAACAGTTCGCTCGGGCGCATCCTCGCCTGACAGGCCCCGACGAGTCGTGCCGTCGTTCCCCCTTCCGGGACGACCCGCCCTTGTTCGTAACGGTTCACTGCCGGCTGGGATGTGCCGGCCCGGCGGGCCAGCTCGGCTTGAGACAACCCAGCAGCCAGGCGCGTCGACCGGATGCGATCGCCCCGGTCACTCATACCTGAACTATACCTTCATGAGGACCACGGCGACGCCGAGATCGAGGGAGGTGGCAGCGCCACCCCAGCCGTGCCCGCAGGCCCCACGGCTCGAACCGAGCTGGCCGACTCGGCGTCGCAACTGCGGAGGCACCCCCATCGGCGGGCACGAGCTACGTCGGGCTGGCCGGCCGTCCCCGCGCCCGAAGCTCCAGAGAGCATCCCCAAGCACCTCTTGTGAGGGCCGTGTACCCCAGTGAGCCCTGTATGTTGCCAGCCCGCAGCCGGAGGCTGACGGGGCATCGCCAGGGTCGATCGCGCAATGGCACGGTGGCATGGACCACTGGATCGCAGGGGCTCCAGAGGACGTGGCGGCATGGAGCCGGTCACGGGCGACCATGACGAGCACGTACTCTCGGCCGGCGCGCTCGACGCAAAGGAGCCTTCCGTGAGCGAACATTCCGACCCATCCACCTCGGGGCCGCCCGCCCCGGGGCCGCATCTTTCGGGGCCGGAGGTGTGGGACGCAGCCTTTTGGGACGAGCGGTACAGCTCGCAGGACGCCCTGTGGAGCCGGGAACCCAACCGGCACCTGATCCTGGAGGCCGGCGGCCTGGCACCGGGCACCGCCCTCGACGTGGGCGCCGGCGAGGGGGCCGACGCCATATGGCTGTCGGTCCGGGGCTGGAAGGTCACCGCCGTCGACCTGTCCGCGGTGGCCCTGGAGCGCGCCGCCGCCAACGCCCTGCGAACCGGCCGAAGCGTTGCCGACCGTATCGAATGGCTGTGCCAGGACGTGATCACCTGGGAGCCGCCCGCCGGCGCCTTCGACCTGGTCTCGGCCCAGTACATGCAGCTGCCGCCGGGCCCCCGGGTGGGGCTGTGGGAGGACCTGGCCGGTGCCGTGGCCCCCGGCGGCACTCTCCTGGTCGTCGGCCACCACCCCTCCGACCTGGAGACCACGGTGCACCGGCCCCGGCCCGAGCTGTTCTTCACCGGCGACGAGGTCGTCCACCAGCTCGATCCCGACGCCTGGGAGGTCGTCACCAACGCCGCCCCCGACCGGGCGGCCACCGACCCCGAGGGCCGGGCCGTCACCGTCCACGACGCCGTGGTCCGGGCCCGCCGCCTGCGCTAGCGCCCTTGCCGATCCACGGCCAGCTCCGCCACCAGCTCCCCCAGCTTGGTCAGGGTCCTCCAGTTGCGGAAGGTCATGGGCCCCAGGCGGCGGTCCAGCTGGGCCGGCAGCTTGGTCCGGGCCATACCGGCGGGCAGGTACAAGTAGACCTCCCTGTCCCGGACAGCCCACTCCTCGCCTGGGCCGGGGACGGGCCGCGCCTCGCCTGGGCCGGGGACGGGCCGCGCCTCGCCTGGGCCCCCGGTGGCGAGGAGCCTGGCCCCGCCCGCCGGCGGCTCGGCGGCCATGAACCCCACGTGCAGGTAGGCCGGGTCGGCGCCGGGGAAGGGATTGCCGGCCAGCACCCGGTCGAGGTCGGCGGGCACCCGCAGGGCCACCCGGGTGACGACTCCAAACCGGTCCCCGATGGCCGACTCGAGTGTCGCCTCGGTCAGCGGCCGGGGCCGGGGCGGGGTGAAGACGACATTACCGCTCTGGATGTAGGTGCTCACTGCCGTGCAGCCGAGCGAGGTGAACAGCTCGCGCAGGGCACTCATGGCGACGATGTTCTTTCCCCCTACGTTTATGCCCCGCAGGAGGGCGACCTGGCGGGTCAAGCGGCCATCCTGGGGGCCGGAGCGCCCTTGACACCGCAGCGCTGTAATGATGTAATCATGGCATGGACGAGATTCGAGGTTGGCTGATCGGCAGGCTACCGGGCGACTGGTTCGAGGGGCCGCCCGAGGTGAGCGTGGACCGGGAGGAGGCGTTGGTGATGGGCTGCCTGCCCCGGCCCGACGCGCCCGAGGGGGCCGGCGCCGAGGTGGAGGCAGGCCGGATCAAGCGGTTCCGGGAGGAGACCCGCCACCAGCGGATGCAGGTGGCCCAGGAGGCCGAGGCCCGCTTCGGGCGCAAGGTGGCGTGGGGAGCGGCGTGCGGGGACACCCGGCAGGTCTTCACCAGCCTGTCGGTCCCGGTGATGACCCGCCTGCGCCAGAGCGAGCGGCTGGTGCTCGACACCCTGGTGGACGCCGGGGTGGCCCGGTCCCGCTCGGAAGCCCTGGCCTGGTCGGTCCGCCTGGTCGGCCAGCACCAGGGCGACTGGATCGAGCAGCTGCGCCAGGCCCTCGTCGCCGTGCAGGAGGCCCGGGCCGCCGGCCCCGCCGCCTGAGAGCTCTCCCGGCTCAGACGCTCACCCAGGCCCGCCTCCTGGCCGCCACCAGGAGGGCGATGCCGGCGACGACCAGGACGGCGGCGAGCACGATGAGGACGATCAGCACCGTCGATACCCCGCCGGCGCCGGCCGGGCTCGGCACCGTGACGATCCGGTCGGCGGCGGCCACCCCGGCCCGGCCGAGGGCGCTCGAGGCGGCGGCCGGGCCCGAGGCCACCACGACGAGCCCGCCCAGGCGGGCCACGGCGGCGCCGGCCACCGCCGCGCCCATCTGGTCCGACGGCGCCACCTGGTAGACGACGTTGCCCGGCACCCCGTCGTGGCGGGCCTGGGCGTCGGCGGCGGCGGAGACGGCCTCGGCGCTGGCGCCGGCCAGGCGGGTGGCCCCCGGCAACTGGCCGAGCACGGAGGCCGGCACCGAGTCGGTGCCTCCCAGGACGAAGGTCTTGCCGATGGCGAGGGTCCTCAGCGCCGCAGAGGTGTCCGGCGGCAGCGAGGCGGGGCCGGCGAAGAGCACCGGGAAGCCCTCGGCCGCCGCCCAGGCCGCCGCCGCCTCGGGGTCGGGCGACGACGGGTTGACGACCAAGGCGGCAGCGGCGGCCGGAGCGCCCTTGGCCTTGTCGGCCGCCGACCTTGTGTCGAGGGCGTTGGCCACGGCCGCCGCGGTGGCGGCCGCCGACGCCCCGGCCAGGCGGGTGGTGGCGGCGGCGGGCACCCCGGCGGCGGCCAGGTCACGGATCACCCCTGCGCCCAGCGAGGCCCTGCCTCCCACCACGTAGGCCCCCGACGGCTGCAGGCGGGAGATCTCGTGGCGCAGCGCCGGGCTGAGGCCCGACGGGGCCGAGACCAGGACGGGGCCGAAATTGGCCCGGGCCAGCACCGCCCCCACCAGGGCCGACGCCGGGTCGTCCTGGCCGACGACCACCACCTTGGTGGCCGAGCGACGGGTCTTGCCCCCCACCGCCTCCGAGCCGCCCGGCCAGGCCAGGTTGGACAGGCCGATCGACACCTCGGACGCGGTCGGCGACGACGCCGGCTTGGTGGCCAGGGCCCGCGCCGGAAGGCCGCCGGCCGGGGCGAAGTCCACGATGGCCCGGTAGATGTCCTGGCTGTCGGTCGTGAAGCTGCCCTGACGGGAGTCCGACCACGCCACCATGTCGGCGCCGTCGCCGATGTTGGCCACGGCCGGCGTGTAGAACGACAGCGTCAGGATCCGGTTGTACAGGCCGGTGTCGAAATTGATGCTGCGGTCGGTCACCCGCCGGTCGGGGGAGAAGGTCCTGGCCCCGTCGGTCGACCACGACTCGTAGACGTCGGCGAGGTTGTCAGGCCCCCCCGAGTTGCGGGTGTCGTACCACACCACGTCGACACGCCCGTCGGGGGCCACCGCCACCTGGGGCACGCCCGCCTTGCCGGCGGCGGCCTGGTCGACCACCGCCACGGGCGGCGACCACGTGGACCCCCCGTCGGTCGAGCCGACCACTCGGATGTCGGCCACCCCGTTGGGCTTGGCCTGGTAGGCCACGTACACCGAGTTGCCGGGCCCGACGGCCAGCTTGGGCAGCCGCAGGGCGGGGACCTGGTTGGCCGTCCCGCCCACGACCGTCCTGGTCCAGGTGGCCCCGCCGTCGGTCGACTTGCCGACGACCAGGTAGTCGAGGTCGGGCTTGACCGACACCAGGCTGCGCCACGCCACGTAGACGTCGCCGTTGGCCGCCACCGCCGGCTGGGACTGCTCACGGGCGATGCCGATGGGCGCGGCGTCGGCCGGCTGGGCCGGGGCGGTCTGGGCGGTAGTGGTCACTGGCGCGCTCCATGTCGCCCCCCCGTCCGAGGAGCTGGAGACGGCGATCTGGAACCCGCAGGGCTGGCCGCAGCCGGGGATCTTGGAGGTGGACGAGCCGAAGCCGCCGCTCGAGCCGAGGACGCTTCCCACCCAGGCGTCGACGTAGACCCGCTCGCCCGAGCCCGACCCGGTGGCGGTCAGCTCGGGGCGCTGGTAGACCACCCGGCCGTCGGCTGGACCCGGCATGGCCACCACCGCCGGAGCGAATGTGCGGCCGCCGTCGGTCGACTTGGACACCAGGACCGACTGGTCGTTCTGGCCCATCTGCGACGAGAAGGTCGTGTAGACGTCCTGGCCGGCGCCGAAGGCCACGGTCGCCCCGCTGTGGGCGTAGCCACCGATGTCGAACTGATGGCACGGAGGGGAAGGAAAGCCGGCGGGGCCCGGGATGGACCCCCCGCTCCAGGTGACGCCGCCGTCGAAGCTGGCGTGGTACTGGCAGTTGCCGCTGATGAAGTCCTCGTCGACCTCGACGACGTGGCGGGGGTTGGCCGGGTCCACCGCCAGGCCGGGGACGCCTGGCCCCCTGACCACCGCCGTCGACGCGCCGATGCGGGCGTTGGGCCCCACCCGGGCCGGCAGCGGCCCGGCCGCCGAGGCGCCGCCGGCACCCACGGACATGATTGTTGCCGTCAACAGCACCGCGGCCAGACCGCCGGCCGCCCCGGACATGTGACTTCCAGCCATTGTTCCCCCGCTTCCCGCACCGGACCGCCAGCGACCCGAGGCAATGCGTCGCCACCAAGCGTAGCTACATTCCGCTCGGCGCGGCGGATACCCCGGGAGCGAGCTCTGGGCTGGACCTGGCCGCCTCCCCGACCGGCCGTGGGCGGTGCGGGCCCCCCGGCACCGGCGTCGCCGAGGGCAGCGCCGCGGCCATGTCGGTGGTGACCGCCGGCGTGAGGTCTGTTGCCGGCGACCAACGGGAGGGCGCTGGCGCTGACCGCTCGGTGAGCGGCCCCCCGGGGCGGCTGTCCCCAGGTGGGCGGCACCGTGTCGCGGCACCGTGTCGCGGGCGCCGTGGCGGGCGCCGGCCGCTACCGCCGGCGCTTGACGATGCCGTGGGCCGGCGCCGCCGCCCGCGCCGCCAGCTCGGCCCGGCGCTCCTCCTCCTGCCGGCGCCGGCGCCGGCCCCAGGCCAGAGGGCCGAGGGAGACCAGGCCGGTGAGGAGGGCCGCCCCGACCGCCCACACGACCGTCGGGACGAGGGGGTGGTTGGCGAAGCGGAGGCTGAAGCCGGGCTCCACCGTCCGCAGGTGGGCGTACTCGGCCACAGCCATGTCCGTCGCCGCCTGCTGGCCGCCGCTGGCCTCGAGGACCTGGCTCAGGGCCACCACCTTGCCGACCCGGGTGGCCACCATCACCAGGCCCGGCAGCCCTCCGGTACCGGACGGCACGTAGACCGAGCCTGTCGACCCAGGGACGCCAGGCACGGTGAAGGTGGACGAGCGGGAGAGCGAGGACGACAGGTACGAGTCCGATCCCATCTGGCCGCTGCGCAACTCCCCCAGGGCCCGCGACGCCTGAGAGGCGGTGGGCAGGAGGAAGGCCACCACCCCGGCGGCCCTGCTCGACGAGACCGTCCAATCCCGCGAGTACACCCCGGACTGCGCCGGGGTGGACCTGGCCGCTGACGTGACGGTGGCCAGCCCGACCTGGGCCGGGCCCAGCTCGGAGTTGCTGGCCGGTTTGCCGGCGAAATCCTTGGCCCCGGAGCTGGTCGGGACCAGCGCACCCAGATGCGACCGCTCCACCCTCGTGTTGGGCACGACCAGCTGGTAGCCCACCCCGGCCACGACCAGCACCGCGGCGGCTCGCAGGACGGCCGATCTCCCGCGGCGCCGGGTCGGCGCCGGCTGGTCGTCGGCCGCCGGCTGGTCGTCGGCCGGGGCCGGCC
>JBOGGP010000128.1:0-7104 GCA_050744105.1 Acidimicrobiales bacterium | reverse complement strand
GGCCAGCGGCTGGCCCTGATCGGCTCGGCCAGCGAGGTCGACCTCTACTCGAGCTCGGACGCCACCGGCAACCAGACGTGGCTGTACGACAGCGCCAGCAACACCGCCACCCACCTGGTGACCGCCGGCGTCGCCGGCGGCCCCTCGCCAGCCGGGCCGGCCCGGGCGCCCAACCCCGCCGACGCCGCCGGGCCCGCCCTCACCCCGGCTCAGGTGGCCCGCCAGGTTCTCGCCGGCGTGGAGGGCGTGACCACCCTGTCGGTCGGCCCGGCCACATACATAGCCGGCCAGCCGGCCTACGTCCTGACCCTGGCCCCCAAGCCGGGCGCCGCCGGGGCTGCCGATTCGACCGTCGGGCGGATATCCATCGGGATCGATGCCACTGACGGTCCGGGGAGCGGGGCCGTGCTCCAGGTGAGCGTGACGCCGGCCGGGGGGAGCGTGCCCGCCCTTTCCGTGGGCTTCCAGTCCGTCCACTTCATGGCCGACGGACGGTCCCTGCCGGCCGCCGGCTTCGGTTTCGCCCCTCCGCCGGGCACCAAGGAGGTCACCCAGACAGTCGGCGAGGGGGCGAGTGGCGCAGCTGGCCTGCCGGCGGCCGGCGCCCCCCGCGTCGTGGGCTCGGCCTGGGGCACCGTGGTGGTGTTCCACGGGGCTGGCCCGCTGCTGGCGGGTGACGCGTCCTCGGCCGGGTCCCGGGTGGTTGCTCATCGGGCCGGCGCCGTGGTGGTCAAGCCGCACCTCCTCGGTCACCGGAGCGTGCTATCGCCGGGCACCCCGTCGCCGGGCACCCCGTCGCCGGGCATCCCGTCGCCGGGCATCCCGTCGCCGGGCACCCCGTCGCCGGGCACCCCGTCGCCGGGCATCCTGGGCCCGCTCGACGCTCTCACCACCCCGGTCCAAGGGCCGTCCGGCACCGCTCGGCTGCTGTCCACCAGCCTGGTCAACATCTTGGTCCTGCCCGACGGTGACGTGGCCGCCGGCTTCGTCACCCCCCGAGCGCTGGTTGCTGCGGTGGGTGCCGCCGGCTGAGCGGACCGGCCCGCCCCAACAGGTGGCCCACGTCTCCCCGAGCGGCCCGGCCATACGGACCGAGGGCCTGGTAAAGACCTTCGGCTCGGTGCCCGCGGTGGATGGGATCGACCTCCTCGTCCCCCGGGGCAGCGTGTACGGGTTCCTCGGGCCCAACGGGTCGGGCAAGACCACGACCATCAGGATGCTGCTCGGCCTCATCGCGCCAACCGCCGGGTCGTGGGAGCTGCTCGGCCAGCCGATGCCGTCGCCGGGACTGCGGACCCTTCTTCGGGTCGGAGCCCTTGTCGAGGGTCCGGCCTTCTACCCGTGGCTGTCGGGTCGGGACAACCTGGCCCGCCTGGACGCCGCCGGGCCCGACCCCCAGCGCGCCACCCGGGGAAGGCGGATCGACGAGGCCCTGGCCCGGGTCGGCCTCGGAGCGGCGGCGGCCAAGAAGTACAAGGCGTACTCGCTCGGCATGCGCCAGCGGCTGGGCTTGGCTGCCGCCCTGCTGCGCCCCCGCGACCTGCTGGTGCTCGACGAGCCGACCAACGGCATGGACCCCCAGGGCACCCGGGAGATCCGCCACCTGGTACGAGCCGTGGCCGCCGAGGGCGCCACCGTCTTCCTCTCCAGCCACCTGCTCTCCGAGGTGGAGCAGGTCTGCACTCACGCCGCTGTCATGTCGCTGGGCAAGATCCTGGCCCAGGGCGAGCTCAGCGAGCTGCGCTCGGGGGGTACCGCCTCGTTGCGGGTGGAGGTCGACGAGCCGGCCCGGGCCGCCCAGGTCCTCGAGGCGCTGGGCCTGGGCGACGTGAGGGTGACCGGTGCCGAGGTGGTGGCCAAGCTCGGCAGCCTCGGTCCCGAGCAGGCCAACCGGGAGCTGGTCACGGCGGGGATAGGGGTCCGGGGCCTGGCCGTCGAGCGGCCCAGCCTGGAGGACCTCTTCGTCGCCCTCACCGGCGAGGGCTTCGATGTTGCTCGCTGAGCTGCACACCCTCTTCCGGCGGGCACGGGTAAGGGCGCTTCTCGCCGTCCTCTTCCTGATCCCCTTCCTGCTCACCGTGGCCGTGCGCCTCTCGGGCGGGCCGAGCGCCGGCGACGGCCCCACTTTCCTCGACCGGGTGGCCCACAACGGGGTCTTCGCCGCCCTGGCCGGCCTCGCGGTCACCATCCCGTTCTTCCTCCCCCTCACCGTCGCCGTGGTGGCCGGCGACGCCATAGCGGGAGAGGCCAGCGTCGGGACCCTGCGCTACCTCCTGGCCCGGCCCGCCGGCCGGGTCCGCCTGCTCGGGGTCAAGTCGGCGACGCTCCTGGCCTACTGCGTCCTGGCCGGCCTGGTGGTGGCCGCCGGCGGCCTGGTCGGAGGCGCCATCTTCTTCCCGGTCGGGCGGGTGCTGACCCTGTCGGGGACCACCGTCTCCCTGGCCGAGGGCATCTGGCTCAGCTTCTTGGCCGCCGTCGTCGTCGGCACCTCACTGCTCGGCCTGGCCGCCATCGGGCTGTTCATCTCCACCCTGACCGACGTGCCCGTGGGGGCCATGGCCGCCACCGTGGGCATCGCCGTGCTGTCCGCCGTGCTCGATGCGGTGCCCCAGGTCAGCTACCTCCACCCCTGGCTGTTCACCCACGACTGGCAGGCCTTCCCAGACCTCCTGCGGGTGCCGATCGTGTGGTCCAGCATCGACAGGGACCTGCTGCTCCAGCTCGGATACGTCGTCGTCTTCGCCGCCGCCGCCTGGGCCCGCTTTACCACCAAGGACGTGCTGGCCTGACCGGCTAGGCCGTGCGCTCCCACAGCTTGATGCCGCCCAGGATGCCGGCGTCGTTGCTGACCATGGAGACGTCGTCGGGCAGGTCGGCGCTGACCCGGGTCGAGTTGCCCCCGCCGATGTAGCAGTGGTCGAAAAAGGTGAGGGCACGCACGGTGGCGACGACGTCGGCCACCCGGCTGTTCCATCTCTTGTTGCCCATCCTGGCCCGGGCCGCTTCGCCCACCACGTCGTTGTACTCCTTGCCCTTGCGGAAGGGATGGTGGGCCAGCTCGAGGTGGGGGAGCAGCCTGCCCTCGTAGAAGAGGGCGCTGCCCAGCCCCGTCCCGAGGGTGAGCACGACCTCGAGCCCGTCGCCGGTCACCACCGCCGCCCCCTGGATGTCGGCGTCGTTGGCCACGCGGGCCGGCTTGGCCAGGGCGACGCCAAGCGCGTGTTGCAGGTCGAAGTTGTCCCAGGCCCTGGTCAGGGCTTTGGTGGCCTTGCCCCCCGGCCCCTTCGGCGAGACGAAGTGCGGGGCCGACAGGACGTGGCCGGCCCGGACCATGCCCGGAAATCCGAGGGAGATGCGGTCATAGGGCGGCAGGGGCCGGACCAGGTCGGCGATCGAGGCGATGAGCTTCTGGGGCGTGAGGGGATACGGGGTCGGCATGCGCACCCGGTCCTGCTCCATGGCGCCGGACTGGCTCAGGACCGACGCCTTCAGGCCGGTGCCCCCCACGTCGACGGACAGGGTGTCGAGCCGGGTGGGGGGCGGGGACGCCGCCCGGGGCCGGCGGGTGGCGCGGGTTGCCGCCGGGGGCGCCGCGGCGTGATCTGACATGGCCCAACCCTAACTTGGCGCCGCAGCGGCCCGCTGCCGAGAAAGTTGCCCGAAGGGCTACGGACTTCGGCTCAACCGGCCGAAATAGTGGTTTGATGGACTGGTGAGGTGAGTGGCTAGGGGGTAGAGAGATGGCTGCAGGGAAACCACATCGCAATGTAGACCGAGGTGCCGACATGTCAACCCGGGACGAGGTGAGCCTCTCCTCCAACGAGCGTCAACTTCTGGCCCAGCTGGAGGCCCGGGCCCGCAGCGACGACCCCTCGCTGGCCGCCCGCCTGCGCGGCCGCCGCCGCGCCGCCCTTGTCGCCCGCTGGCGCGAGATCGCCCCTGGGTCGGTGCCCGGCTGGACCGGCCCGGTGGCCGTCGTGGCCGGGCTCCTGGTCACGCTGGTGGCCCTGAGCGGCGTCATCTGGCTCTCGGTCCTCGGGTTGGCGTTGTGCGTGGCGGGAGGATGCCGGGTCGGAATCAGTGTAAGGGATCGGCGCGACGCCCGGACCGAGCCGCCGCCCGCCCCGCCCGGCGGGTAGCCCAGCGGCCCTACGGCGTCGTCGAGGTGGGGGTGGCCGGGGAGTCGGTGATGCTGGTGGCGGTGACGGTACCGTTGGAGGCGGTGGTGCCCCTGACCACCACGTTGTCGCCGGTCTGTAGGTCGGAAAGGGACGCCGAGCTGACCCGGTTGACCGCGGCCGACGGTCCCAGGGTGACCTTGACCAAGGCGCCGGAGCTGTCGGTCACGTAGAGGACGCCGTCCTTGACGCCGGTGACGATGCCGGAGGTGGCCGAGCCGGCCCCGGCCCCGGAACCTCCGAAAGCCCCTCCGGTGGCCAAGCCGGCGAAGCTGCCGGCGCCTGTTGTCGCGCCCCCCGAGCCGAACGCGCCGGCGGCGCCGGAGCCCAGCCCGCGGCGGCCGAGTGCCGAGGTCGCCGCTGTCGGGTGGTGCTTCTCGACCACGGCACCGATGAGGAAGCCCCCGGCCAGGGTGGCGAGGAGGGCCAGTGCCGCGGTCAGGCCCCGCATCCGGAAGCCCTGGGCGGGCGGGGGGAGGTAGTCCTCTTCGGGCTCGTCGGCCAGATCGGAGAAGTAGGCGGCGTCCAACCGGGTCTCGCCGGCCGACGCGGTGTCCAGCCCGGTGTCGAGGTCGTCAGGTGTCTCGGGCAAGATCAGCTCCTCGAGGTCACTCGTAGCGCAGGGCGTCGATGGGCCGCAGGGAGGCGGCCCGGCTGGCCGGGTACAGACCGAAGAAGACCCCGACGGCGACGGCCACGCCGAACGCCTCGGCGATGGTCGACACGGCGACGACGGGCTGCACGCCGACGATCCGGAACCTGCTGCCCACCAGGCCCACTGCTACGCCGGCCAGGCCGCCGCAGAGGGACAGCAGCACCGCCTCGGTGAGGAACTGCGACAGGATCGCCGACCTGGGTGCCCCGATGGCCTTTCGGATCCCGATCTCGCGGGTTCGTTCGGTGACGGTGACCAGCATGATGTTCATCACGCCGATGCCGCCGACGAGCAGGGAGATGGCCGCCACTGCGGCGAGCAGGATGGTGAAGGTCTGGGTGGTGGACTGCGAGGTCGACAGCAGGCTGGCCTGGTTGACGACGGTGAAGGGAAGGTTGGCCACCGTGGTCTGGTTGTCCGAGGCCAGCACGTCGGCCACCTCCTGCTCGGCGGCGTCGACGTCGCCGGAGGATCTGGCCTGCACCACCAGCTCGCTGAAGGAGGTCGAGTACCCGGTGAGCTGGTCCTGGGCCGCGGTGTAGGCCACGATGGCCGTGCTGTCCAGGTTCTGGATGCCGTTGGAGCCCTTGGAGGCAAGCACCCCCACCACGTCGAACTGGGCGGGCCCGAGCTGGACGAGCTGGCCCAGCGGGTCGGCGCCGGGGGGGAAGAGGTCGCTCAGCACGGTCTGGCCGATGACGACGTCGAGGGTGTGGTCGGCCACGTCTGCGCCGTCGATGCCCCGCCCCGACGCGATCTGGTAGTCCGTGGCTGCCAGGTAGGACGGCGTGGTCCCGGTGACCGAGGTGGTGGCACTGGCCGACCCCAAGGTGGCGGTCACCGAGGTGGTCAGCACCGGTGAGACGCTGGCCACGTCGGGCGCCATGGACGGATCCTCCAGGTTGGTCACGTCGGTCCCGGTCAGGGTGACGGGCCGGGACTGGGTCCCGGCCGTTGCCGGGCCCCGGCCGAATCGGCCCCGGGATATGACGGTTATGGTGTTGGTCCCCAGGCTCCTTATGCGAGCCTGGACGGCCTGGGACGACCCGTTGCCCACGGCAACCAGGATGATCACCGCGCCGACGCCGATCAGGACGCCCAACACTGTCAGGGCGGAGCGCAGCTTGTTGGACGATACGCCCCGCCAGGCCATCCGGAGGTTGTCGAGGAGGTTCACGGGCGGCCCGGCCTCACGGCATGCCCTCATTCCCGGCGCGGTAAGCGACCGGCGACAAACGACGTGGACCGTCGATCTGACAAATCGCCTGCGGTTGCCGGATCGGCCGACTTCCACTTTTCACGTAGTATCTTTCCAGTCGCTGAGCGGAGTCAGCGCCGGGGGGGGCCCGGCCACCGCCACCCTGCGGTCGTCGGAGACCACCTGGCCGTCGCTGAGCCGGATGATCCGCTTGCAGGCTCGAGCCACCTCCGGCTCGTGGGTGATGAGCACCACCGTGCGGCCATGGGCATTCAGTTGGCTGAACAGGCCGAGGATCTCGTCGGTGGTCCGGCTGTCGAGGTTGCCCGTCGGCTCGTCGGCCAGGATGAGGGCCGGGTTGGTGGCGATGGCCCGGGCCACGGCCACCCGTTGCTGCTGGCCCCCCGACATCTCGCTCGGGAGATGGCCCATCCGGTCGCCCAGGCCCACCGCGGCCAGGGCGGCCAGGGAGCGCTGGCGGCGGCTCTGGCGACCGAGGCCGGCGTAGACCAGGGGCAGCTCGACGTTGGCCAGTGCCGTCGTCCGGGGGACCAGGTTGAAGCTCTGGAACACGAAGCCGATCCTGCGGTTGCGGACCCGGGCCAGCGTGGCCTCGTCCAAGCCCCGCACATCGAGCCCGTCCAGCCAGTAGCGCCCGCGACTGGGCACGTCCAGGCAGCCGACGATGTGCATGAGGGTGGACTTCCCCGACCCCGACGAGCCCATGATGGCCACGAAGTCGCCCCGCTCGATGGTAAGCGACACCGCCCGCAGGGCGTGCACCTCGACCTCCCCCATGGTGTAGACCTTGCTCACCCGGTCCAATGCGATCACCACGTCGCCCCCCGACGGCCTGCTGCCCGACGGCCGGACCCCCGACGGCCGGCTCCCCGGCGGCCGGCTCCCCGGCGGCCGGCTCCCCGACGGCCGGCTGCCCGTGACGTCGGTCATCCGCCACCTCCGAAGCCGCCGGTCTGCCGGCTCCCCCCGCCGCCGCGACCGAGCCCGCCGAGCCCGCCGGTGCCGCCGAGCCCGCCGGTGCCGCCGAGCCCGCCGGTGCCGCCGAGCCCGCC
>JBOGGP010000127.1:0-7120 GCA_050744105.1 Acidimicrobiales bacterium | reverse complement strand
TTCACTTCCAACGTGATGTCCTCCTGGTTGGGTTGTGCAGGTATCTAACCCACATTCTCCCAGATCAGGAGGGCATTACGGTGGATTTAGCGGGCTCCCCGCCTGGATTTCATGAATGACCCAGGTTTAAGCGAGAGTTTCACGTCCGGTTTGACGGGAGGGGGGAGGGGAAGTTCCTCACCGCCACCCTACTCGAAATCACCCAAAGATGGCGCCAAAACCGGGGGTTGTGGAGCTTCCCGGGACAAAGACGCGCTCGTCGAGCGTGTCCTCAGCCAGGAGGCGACCTGTGTGTTGTCCTGGTGGTGCCCGGTGCAAAGGTGGCGTGAGCTCGTCGCAGGCGCTGGCATGGAACAGGAGAACGTGTGCCCAGCAGTTCAGAGCGCTCGCCTGTCTGGTCGTGCTGGAGGGCCGGGAGCTCGTAGCGGTGGTCACCGCGGCTGGGGAGCTGCTGGCCACCGTGTTGGGCCAGGACCTCGAGACCGGCGAGGACGGGGTGTTCCGCATCGCTCGCCGGGTGGCGCCCGATCGGGTGATCTCGGTCGTCGACCCCCAGGCCCGCCATGGTCATAAGACCTCGGCGAAGGCTTCGACCCTCCAAACGGTGGCGATGCATGTACGCCGACGAGATCGACCAACCCGTCGCCGCTGACTTGGCAAGCCCGTGGGGGACGGCCGACAACTGCAACCCCGCGCACCCCTTCCCCGCTATCGACGAGGTGGCCATCGCCATCACCCCCTTGGCCCGTCACCGAGGCACCCGTGAACATCGACGAGCGGCGAGGAAATTCGGACGAAGGGATCATGCGACCTGCGGAAGGTAGGCTTCAGGCCCTTCTGGCCGCTCAAAAGATCCGACCGACCGGACCCGGCGCCGCCATCTACGCAACGACCACTTCTTCACGGACGAACGCGGTGCGGCCACCATGTTCGTCCCATGCGCAGATCAAGTACGAGCCACTGGAGGAGTCAGCGCACTCGCCTTCCCCGAGTCGAGTCGAGCTCGACCTCACGATCCACCTCGGTCCACGCACAGCGAGATTGACCGGGCCCAAGGGTCACTCGGCGCCTACGTCACCGAACACGCCCTCGCGGTCGAAGGACCAATCCGTGAGTACTACGTCTTGCCCGAGACGAGGAGTAGACGTATAGTTAGTTAGGCGTATGCCACGACTGCAGGTCTACCTTCCCGACGAGCTCTACCGCGCCGTCAAAGAGCGGCAGCTCCCCGCCTCAGAGCTCCTGCAAGGCGCGGTTCGCGCCGAGTTGCGACGTCAGGATCTCCTTAAGGAGACGGACCGGTATCTCTCCGAGCTCGTTGGCGAGGTGGGAGAGCCTTCCCCGACGTCGGAAGCCCGAGCCGAACGGCTTGCCCAGCGGGTGCGGGCGGCGAAGGCCGGGGCGCCCAAGGCGAGCTGAAGGTGCTCATCTTGGACTCCGGGGGAGTGAGCTTCCTCGCCAAGCGGAACCAGGATGCCGTCGCCGCCATCCGCGCGCTGATCCGCGACGGAGAGTGGCCACCGGTGGTTCCTTCCGTTGTCCTTGCCGAGTCGATCACGGGACGTCGGCGCGATGACGCGGCCGTGAACCGGCTGCTCAAGACCTGCGATGTCAGTGAGGATCTAGCAGCGCCTCTCGCCCGTCGCGCAGGCGAACTCCGCCACCTGGCCCGGCGCGGCTCCGCCGTGGACGCCATCGTAGTGGCCAGTGCCGAACCGGGCGGCGTCGTGCTCAGCGGCGACGTCGAGGACCTCGGGGCGCTCTCGTCCCACGCCAATGCCGTCCGAATCGAGCGGATCTGAAATCGACGATGCCACTCCGATGCCGAGTGAACCGACCATGACCCCAACTGCCGAGGGAAGGACCACCGGCCCGGGACCGTCACCAGTCAGTCCTCTGACGCGCTTGGCGGCGCGGGCGGCGGGAGGATCCAAGCGGCCCTACCTCTTCGTCACCTGGGTCGGTCGAGGGCACCGAGATGACGAGCCCAGCCGGACCACGGCGGGCGAAACGGGCGGGCCACAGTGCGTCGGGACGGAGAGCGAACCCCGGGAAGTCTCGCTCAACATCTTCGTCCTCCGTTCCCGCACCCGGGCCGCCCTGCTTCGTGCCGGGATCACGACCGTCGGTCAGCTCCGCTCCCTCTTGTCCACCAGGAGGTCGAGGAAGCGGGCGGCTCCGGTGCGCCAGTCGACGTACGGATCCTTGGTGAGGAACGAGGCGACGACGAGCCGGGCCCGGTTGTGCATCCAACCCTCCCGGCCAGCTGGCGCATGCCGGCGTCGACGATCGGGTAGCCGGTCGCCTCCCGCTTGAAGGCGTCCACCGCGCCGGGGTCTTCGTGCCAGCGGGCGCCATAGCGTTCCAGCTGCCGGAGCAGCCAGGCTGCCAGGCGCACCCTCGTTCGGGGCGGCCCGCCAGCCGAGCCCGACGTCGGGGATCAATCCCCGCCAGCGCGACGCCCGATCGAGCAGGCTTTCGCACGGGTCGATGGCGAGCAGGCGACGCCGGTCACGACAGCACCGGGGCACCTTGGGAGAACGACAAGGTGGCCAGTCGGAGGCTGCGGGCACCGAGGGGGTAGCCCACCCGGCGGGGCATCCAGCCGTGGAAGGCCATCCGCAGCTGGCCGGAGAGGTCGACGAAGCACTCCTGGCCCCCCGGGCCCGACACCGACCGGTCGGAGCCGAACCATGGCCTGCGCCGGGTCGCCTTGGTGTAGGGCCCGAGAACGGCGGTCGCGGTGGCGTAGCCCACCGCATAGCGATCCGTGTTCCACCAGTTGGCCGAGTAGAACAGGTAGTAGGTGCCGGCGTCGTGCACCAAGCACGGAGCCTCTACGAGGGGCCGCTCCCAGCGGGCGTCACAGTCGAGGAGCCGGACAGCCTGGCCGGCGAGGGCCAACCCGTCGTCGGTCAAGGCCTGGATCCACAGGCTGGCCCTTTGCCTGACGGCGTTGGCGTCGGCCTTCCACAGGAGGTAGGCGGTGCCGTCGGTGTCGACGAAGGGGCTGGGGTCGATCGAGCCTCCAAGGTGCTGCTGGTAGACCAGCGGTCCGCTGCTGGTGTCGGCGAAGGGACCGCCGGGGTCGGCAGAGGCGCCACAGGAGATGGCCTGGAGACCGGCTCGGGGCTCCCGGACCGTGTAGTAGAGGACGTAGCCGCCCGGGCGCTCCAGGACGGAGGGAGCCCAGGTGAACCCCGATGCCCCCCACGCCGGCAGGCGGGGCAGGGCGTCGGGTCTCGGCGCCCAGCCGACCAGGTCGGTCGACGCCATCACCTGGACGTTGCTGCCGCGGGCGTTGGTGGCAAGGGCCAGGTACCCGCCGTCGGCCACCACGACGAAGGGGTCGGGGAAGTCACGAGGATCGGAGGGAGGGTATGTCACGGCGCCGGGGCGACGACAAGCCCGCCCGCCCCAATACCGATATATCGTGGTATAGTCAAGAAGACTCGGAACTGTCCGGGGAGGCTGCTCAAGGAGGATCATCATGCACCAACATCACCACGGTCCGCGGGACATCGGCCTCGGCCTGGCCGGCTCCCCCCGGGGAAGGCGCATGCGGCGCGGCGACATCCGGCCGCTGGTCCTGGTCACCCTGCTAGACGGCCCCGCCCACGGCTACGAGGTCATCCGCCGGCTCGAGGAGCGAAGCTCGGGGCTGTGGAAGCCGAGCCCGGGGTCGGTCTACCCGACCCTGCAGATGCTCTCCGACGAGGGGGCTCTCATCAGCACCGAGACCGACGGGAAGCGCACCTACCAGCTGACCGACGAGGGCCGGGCCGAGGCCGAGGGCCACCAGGCATCGGGCGGCCACGACCCATGGGCCAACGACCCGTCGGTCAAGGGCCGCTTCGCCCTGCGGGTGGCCATGGCCCAGCTTCATCACGCCGCTCACCAGGTGGCCAGCGTGGGTGGGTCGACCGACGTCGACGGGGCCGTCGAGATCCTCCGCCAGGCCCGCCAGAGCCTCTACAAGATCCTGGCCGACTCGTAGCCGGTACCAGGCCAGGCCCGTGCCGCGCCATCGGGGCGGGCGCCCCCGCTAGCCGGCGCCGGCGCCGGGGGCGTCCTTTCCCCGCCATGCCTGCCAGATCTCCGGTCTGAGTCGGCCGCGAGCCGGCACCTCGATCCCCTGGGTCCGGGCCCAGGCGCGAACCTCGGCGGTGGGCACCCCGGAGCCGGCCCCGGGCGGAGCGGCGGAGGCGTGGGGGAGCGACGGGGGCACCATCCGGGCCAGGGCGGCCGGCTCGGCCCCGGCCCACGCCTGGGCGGCAGCCAGGTAGCGGTAGGTCCAGACCTCGGCCAGGGGCCTGTTCTCGCAGAACACGATGGCCACGTTGGGCCAGCGGATCTGGCACTCGCCCAGGCCGTCGGCGACCACCGCTGGCCGGACCCGGTCCTGCTTGAAGACCTGCGAGTAGCGGTCCTCCACCACCACCGCGGCGCGCGGCAGCGCGGCCAGGTCGCCCAGCTGGTAGCCGAGCCTGCCGGTGGTCAGGCTGGACATCAGGTCGGCCAGGGACTTGCGCTCGACCGAGGCCACCAGCCGTCCTCCCACCTCGATCCCGTAGTCCCCGCACGGCAGGGCCCGCTTGAGGGTCCGTACCGGTTGGCCGGCGAAGCGGTAGGCGTACTGCTCGTGGGAGTCGACGACGATCTCCAGCTCGACGATGCCGGCCGCCCTCGCCGACGGGGTGGCCACCTGGGGGCGGGCCTGCTTACGAGTGCGGGCCGTCTGCCAGAACACCGCGTCGCGGCCCCGGGCGGTGGTGAAGACCAGCTGCGATCGGTTTTCCCGGGTCCGGGCGGCCACGATGTCGACGGCCGCGCCGCGCCGGGCACAGGCCCGAAGCGGCACGGTCTCGACGATGTCGGCGTCGGCCGGCCATTCACTCGCCTCCACCGGGTGGCAGTAGAGCGCCTTGGTGCGTGGCCAGGTTCCAGACGTGCGCAGGACGATCCCGTCACCGAGCGGCACCTTGAGCAGGTATCCGAGGCTCGAATCGGCATCGGGGTTGCGGGCGATGAGCAGTTCCACGGTTAGCCACCGCAGCCTAGGCGGCCGCCCAGCCGCTCAGCCGCCCAGCCGCTCAGCCGCTCAGCCGTACATGAGCGATCCGGGGGTGGTCAGCAGCTCGCCCGTCTCCAGCCAGGTCTTCAACCCCGACAGGATCATCGGCCAACCGCCGTAGAGCTCGGCGTTGGCGCCGTCGCGCAGCTGGTCGTGGGTGACGGTCAGGCGGCACGAGTCGCCCACCGGCTCGATCTCCCAGGTCACCCTCGACGTGCCTTCGGCTCGGGCATCGTCGCTCCACAGGGCGACCATGGTCTGCACCAACCGGCGGGGCGGGTCGACCACCAGGTTCTCACCTTCGCCGAGAGGGTTGGGAGCGCCCGGATGCCCCATCCGGAACCGCGAGCCCGACGTCCAGTCTGACTCGACCCGGGCTCCGAAGTTGTACTTGCTCCTGATCTCCGGATCCGTGATTGCCTCCCATAGCCGATCGGGCGTAGTGCGGATGTAGATCTCGAACACCTTTTCCATGGAGGTCTCCAATCTGTCCTTGAGCTCGCTGAGGCCGGAGGCCCAGGGCTCGGCGTACTTGCTCACCCATCGGTCGTGGACCAGCCGAATCGGCACCGGATTGAGAAAGTGGAGCTTCTCCCGGCCCCGCCTGGTGGTGACGACCAAGCCCGCCTCCTCGAGCAGCTTCAGGTGCTTCATCACACCGAAGCGGCTCAGGGCGAACCTGGCCTCGAGGGCCCCGAGGGTCTGGCCGTCCTCAAGGAAGAGCTCGTCGAGGAGCCTCCTGCGGGTGGGATCGGCCAGCGCCCTGAACACCTCGTCCACGCTCCCATGATAGGTGACCTAAGAGTCACATGTCAAGGGGCCGCCCCCGAGATTCAGAAAGAGCAGGATCTACAGGCCGAAAAGACCGGTGGTGGTGCAGGCCGGAAAGGCGGTGCCGGACCGATTGGCCAACCACCGGTTGGAATCGCAGTTGGGATTGGCGTCCTTGAGGTCGTAGGTGGCGCCGAAGACCGGGCTCGGGATGACCGGCAGCTGGCTGTTGCCGAGGGCGGCGTTGAAGGCGATGGTGTTGTCCGTCGAGCCGGCTGTCGCGCCCACCGGTCCTCGGATCTGGATCCCGTTGGCAGCGTTGCCGGTCACCCGGTTGGCCACGACGGTGTTGCCGTCGGCCAGGTTGAACACGATTATCCCGTCGCCATGACGGCCCACCTGGTTGTCGAAGCCGTTGGCGGTGGAGACGTTGGCGCTTACGACGGTGTCGCCCGAACCCTTGAACAGGGAGATGCCGTCCAAGCCGCTGCCGCTCACGTGGTTGCCCACGACCACGTTGCCCGTGCTGTCGGGCTCGATGCGGATACCGTCATTGTCGTCCAGCACGGAGTTGCGGCCGACGTTGTTGTCGGCGACCGTGTTGAACAGGATCTGGTTGCCACTAGAGGTCCCGGTGGTGGCCCGGGGGTGGTCGGAGTCGACGAGGGAGACGATCCCGATCCCCGAGAACGGGCCGTTGTGCACAGCGGCGTCGTCGGCGATCCGGTTGCCGGTCGAGGACTCGATTAGGATCCCGTCGCCGTAGTTGGTCCCGTTTCCGCCCAGGTTGTCCCGGGCGGTGACCCCAACCACGTTGTTGGACGATCCTCCCTCGATCACCACGCCGCCGTCGAAGTTGCTGACGGTGCCACCGGTGACGGTGACACCGGTGCGGTCCAGCAAGTAGACGCCGGCGCCGTGGCCCGACGGCGAGGAGGGTGACGGGGCGCCGAAGATCCGGTGACCGTGCAAGTCGAGCACGATGTTGTCGGCGCCGACCACCACGCCTCCGGCCGGGCACGGCCCGACGTCCCTCTTCAGCACCGTCGAGTGCGTGATGGTCTGTCCGCACGACACAGCCGATGCCGTCGGTCGGTCGCTGGCCCCGGCTGGGGTGGAGGCCAGCACCGACGTGGCGAGGGCCACCGCCGCGACTGCCGGCAAAACCCTGCAATATCCTACGAACGCCATGTCCTCTCCCCGGTTGTCGGTCCCGCTTGGCAGATCTGCGCCGGCCACGCCGGGGCAAGGCGGATTCAACCTCCCGGGGACCCG
>JBOGGP010000126.1:0-7138 GCA_050744105.1 Acidimicrobiales bacterium | reverse complement strand
GGGCCTTCGGTGCCGGCGGAGGAGCTGCCCCGGCCTTTGAGGCCAGCACGTCGGCGGCGGTGCGGGCCACGGGCGTGAGGTCGTAGACGGCGCCGACCTCGGCGAGGCGTTTACGATTGCGTTTCTCAGGGCGGCCAGTACCCGTCGGACATGACCGCCGGCGCGCAACTCGACGGCGATCTTCTCTGTGGTGCGGCGGGTCCATTTGATCCCGGTCATGGGGTCGCCGGCGGTGTCGTGGTCCATCAGCTCGGCGATTCGGGAGATGACCTCGGGAGTTTTTTTTGAGCCGGAGGCCGACCGCCGCCTGGGCGTCGGACGCGGTCGGCGTCGACGTCGCCAGTGAGCAGCTCCCGGCGTCCCCGGGCGACGGTGCCGGGGTCCATGGCCAGCAGTTCCGCGATGGCGCGGTCACCGCCATGGCCGACCTTCATGGCTTCGAGCCCGGCGTAGAGCCGGCGCTGGTGCTCGTCCAGCAGGCTGTAGAACAACACGATGGCGGCTCTGAGCTCGTCAGCCAGGACCCTCGGGCCGACGCCGAAGCCCAGTCTCGGCGTGTCGGCGTCGTAGACAGCGCGGGCCGCCAGCTGCGAGCGGCGCGTCGGGGTGTCAGGCGACAGGTACAGGTACCGGCCGGCGACCTGCTCGCGGGTCAGGCGCCCCGCCCGGGCCAGATTAAGCAGGGCCTGGTTGGCGTCGACGTGGAGCACCCTTTGGAGTTCGGCGGAATCGTAGCCGGCCTCGGCCGTTGTGACGAGGGCCTCGACGGTCGATACCAGCGTTCCGAAGCGCGAGAACCACACCTGCCGGAACGACCACAGCCCAAGGTCATCGAAGCGGGCGATGTCATCGAGGGTGGAGAAGCGACCCCGCTGCGAGTAGCTCGTGCGGTAGTCGACCTCGGCCAGCTTGCGGAACACGGTGGCGTCGGCGGAGCTGCCGAGCGCCTCCTTCAACTCGTCCATGGTGGCGATCTTCCGCTGCCGCAGAAGGCCGATCAGATCCCCGACGTTGTAGCGCTCCGGCCTCATTATGACAGAATTCCTCCTTGCTAGGAGTACTTCAATCATAACTAGGCCGTCGCATGCCACGCCATGATGTGAGACAGCGTGGCCGATAGCCCCCTCAAATAATGGGGATTCAGGGCCGGCATGCCTGCCGGCCGACTGCCCACCTCACTCGCCATGACGACAGAGGTGCGCTCAGAGTGAGGAACTTATTCTTGAGTCGACCCTTAGCCTAGCCCCAAACCCCTGTACAAGCTACGGCGGTGGGACGTCCAGCCGATGGTGTCACATGTCGTGCGTACTCTTCATGGCAGGCTGGATGCTCGTGGGGCGGCACACCCCCTCTCCGTGCACATCGTCACCAGGAGGAGCAAGTGCTCGCCACCGTCCCGTCCGCCACCCTCGTCGGCATCGAGGGCCGCCCCATCACCGTAGAGGTCCACGTCTCGGGCGGCCTGCCGTCGTTCTCGATCGTCGGGCTCCCCGACGCCTCCTGCCGGGAGTCGCGTGACCGCGTCCGGGCCGCCGTCATGTCGAGCGACCTCAGCTGGCCCCAGCGGCGGATCACGGTCAATCTCGCCCCTACCGGGTTGCGCAAGGGAGGCGCCGCCCTCGACCTGCCCATCGCCATCGCCCTGCTGGTGGCCGACGGCCAGCTCGACGCCGGGCACGTGGAGGGTCGCAGCTTCCTCGGGGAGCTGGGCCTCGACGGAGCGATCCACCGGGTCACCGGCGCGTTGTCCCTGGTGGACGCGGTGATCACGCCCGAGGTCGTGGTGCCCGCCGACAGCGCCGCCGAGGCGTCCCTCGTGGGCCGCGGGCTGGTCCGGCCCGCCCTCACCCTGCGCAGCCTGGTCAACACCTTGAGGGGCGACGACGGGTGGCCAGCCGTCCCTCCGCTCCGGCCGCTGGGCTCGGCGGGACGGAACGGGGACCTGGAGGACCTGGGGGGCAGGGAGGACGGGGAGGACATGGGGGAGGTGAGGGGCCAGGTGCTCGGGCGCACCGCCGTCGAGGTCGCCGCCGCCGGGGGCCATCACATCCTGCTCATCGGGCCCCCGGGGGTGGGCAAGACCATGCTGGCCCGGCGCCTGGCCGGGATCCTGCCCCCGCTGGACACGGCTCAGGCGATCGAGGTGACCAGGGTCCACTCCGCGGCCGGGCTCAGCCTGCCTCCGGGCGGCCTGGTGCGCCGCCCCCCGTTTCGCGCCCCCCACCACAGCGCCTCGCTGGTGTCGCTGGTCGGTGGCGGCGGCACCCGGATGCGGCCGGGCGAGGTCAGCTGCGCCCATCACGGAGTCCTGTTCATGGACGAGATGGGCGAGTTCCCCACCGATGTCCTCGACACCCTCCGCCAACCCCTCGAGGAGGGCCGGGTCCTGGTGTGCCGGGCGCGGGCGTCGGTGAGCTTCCCGGCCCGGTTCCTCCTCGTCGGGGCCACCAACCCTTGCCCCTGCGGCGACAGCGACCCCGGCACCTGCCGTTGCCGCGACGCCCAGCGGGCTCGCTACGCCAGCCGGCTGTCGGGCCCTTTGATGGACCGCTTCGACCTGCGGGTCAGGGTGGAGCGGCCGGATCCCGACGACCTGCTCCCGGCCGCCTCGGGCCCTCGGCGGATCCCCGAGCCGACCGCGGTGGTGGCCGCTCGCGTCGCCGCCGCGCGCGCCCGGGCGGCGGCGCGGGGGGTGAGCGCCAATGCCGACATCCCGGTCGGACGCCTGGAGGAGCTGGCCCCACTTGCCGGTGACGCCCGGGCCAGCCTCGAGACCTGGCTGCGCCAGGGGCGGCTGTCAGCGCGTGGCCTGCACCGGATCCGCCGGGTGGCCCGCACAGTGGCCGACCTGGCCGAGCGGCCGGGCCCGATCGAGGCGGAGGACGTCTTCGCCGCCCTGAGCATGCGGGCCGACCCCTTCGGCCCCCGGTCCTGGTCATGAGCGCCGATCCCGGGCCCGACGCCGTCTGCGCCGCCGCCCTGGCCGGCCTGCCCGGGATGGGCCCGGCGTCGCTGGCCTCCCTCCTGGCCGGCTTCCACCCTGCCGGGGTGTGGGACCTGGTGCTCGCCGGCGACGTGACCCGCCCGGCCCGGGGCCGCCGGGGGCGGCGGCCGGCAGCCGGCGGGGACCTGTTGCCCTCGCCGTTGCCGGTGAGGTCACCGACCGACGACGCCCGCCTCTTCGCCCCCTCGGGACCGCCTCCGGTCTGCTCGGGGGCTGGGGACCGGACCTGGCTGGAAGCGGCCCGGTCGTGCGACCTCGACGCTCTCGCCACCCGGCTCGTTGCCACCGGCACCGGTGTCACCTGGGCCGGCCGGGCGGACTATCCCCGCTGCCTGTCGAGCGACCCCGAGCCGCCAGGAGTGCTGTTCTGGAGAGGCGCCCTGGCTCCTCTGGACGGGCGCTGCGTTGCCATCGTCGGCACCCGCCGATGCTCGCCCGACGGCCGCCGGGTGGCCTGGGAGCTGGGCCGGGACCTGGGCGGCGCCGGACTGTGCGTGGTGTCCGGCCTGGCCTTGGGCATCGACGCCGGGGCTCACCTCGGTGCCCTAGCCGCACCGGCCGGCTCCACGGTCGGCGTGGCCGCCAGCGGGGTCGACGTTCCCTATCCGGCCCAGCACTCCGGGATGTGGGAGGAGGTGGTGGCAAGGGGTGCGGTGTTGTCGGAGACCGCCCCCGGGCAGCCGGCCCAGGCGTGGCGCTTTCCCGCTCGCAACCGGGTCATCGCCGGGCTGGTGCAGTTGGTGGTGGTCGTCGAGTCGCACGAAGCGGGGGGGTCGATGCTAACCGTCGACGCCGCCCTGGCCCGGGGCGTCGACGTGGGAGCCGTGCCGGGGCCGGTCCACAGCCTGGCCTCGACGGGCACCAACCGCCTGCTCGTCGACGGGGCCACGCCGGTGCGCCACGCCGGCGACGTCCTCGACCATTTCGGCCTGGCGGCCACGCCCGGCCCCGAGGCCACGGCGGCCGCTGGATGCCGGCCGGCTGGGCGCCCCCGGCCCCCCCGCCCGGAGGGGCCGGACCGCCAGGTCTACCAGGCGGTGGGCTGGGCGCCGACCAGTCTCGGCCGGGTGGTGGACGGCGCCGGCCTGGACCTGGGCACGGTAGGACTGTGCCTGTCGCACCTCGAGGAGCTGGGCCTGGTGGAGGGGAGCGGAGGCTGGTGGGCCCGCCTCCCCCCAAAGGGCTGACGGCAAGGGGCACCCGAGCGCTCGGGGGGACGGTAGCCTCGCGCTTCGTGGGCACAGAGCCAGCGAGCACGATCGGCGAAGCCGTTCCGGCACCCGGGGCTGAGCCCTGGCGGATCCAGGAGTGGGTGGGCTCGTTGACTGACCTGGCGCCGGCCACCGTCGTCGCCTACCACCACGACGTGGCCGACCTGTCGACGTGGGTGGCCCGCTCGGGCATCGCCACACCGGGGGAAGTCACCAGGCTGGTGCTGCGCCGCTACATGGCCTTCCTCCATACCCGCCGCTACGCCCGGCGTACGGTGGCAAGGAAGGTGTCGGCCTTCCGGCGCTACTACCAGTGGGCGACTCGCCGGGCCATCGCCGGCGCCGATCCCACCGCCGGGCTCTCGGCGGCGGGGACCGCTAGCCGCCTGCCCCACGTGCTCGGTCGAGGGGAGCTCGACGTCATCTTGGACGCCCCACCGCCATACGAGCCCGGCCCGGGACGCGATGCCGCCTGGGCGGAGGCGCTGCGCCGCCGGGACGACGCCGTCGTCGAGCTCCTCTACGGCAGCGGCCTGCGGGTGGCCGAGCTCTGCGGCCTGCGTGTCGGCGACGTCGACCTGGTGGCCGGCGTCGTCACCGTCTGGGGCAAGGGATCGCGCCGGCGCCGGGTCCCGATCAGCGGGCCGGCGACCGAGGCCGTGGCCTCGTGGCTTGGTGGCCCTCGCGACGTCCTGGGAAGGGGGGTGACCGTAGCCGATGCGCTGTTTTACAACCAGCGGGCCCGCCCGCTCGGTACGCGGGACGTCCGCCGGGTGATCGACCGGCGCGCCGCCAACCCCACCCACCCCCACGCCCTGCGCCACAGCTTCGCCACCCACCTGCTCGACGGTGGGGCCGACCTGAGGGTGGTGCAGGAGCTCCTGGGTCACACCAGCCTGTCCAGCACCCAGGTCTACACCCATGTCAGCAAGGAACGGCTGCGGTCCGTCTACGAGCGGTCACATCCCCGGGCGTGACCCTCCCCCAGGAGCCCACGACTGCCGGGTCGGGGCCGGCTGGCAGGCCCGGCCAGTCTCCGCCTGCCACCCCTTCCCCGGGCCCGCCAGGGGAGGGGGCCGGCGAGCGTGCCGCCACCGACGCCCTCTGGGAGCAGTACAAGCTCAGCGGAGCCCGGGAGCTGCGTGACAGGCTGATCGTGCGGTACTCGCCGCTGGTCAAGTACGTGGCCGGGCGGGTGTCGGTCGGCCTGCCCCAGAGCATCGAGCAGGCCGACCTGGTCAGCTACGGGATCTTCGGCCTGATAGACGCCATCGAGAAGTTCGACCTGCAGCGGGGCAACAAGTTCGAGACCTACGCCATCGCCAGGATCAAGGGCGCCATCATCGACGAGCTCCGTTCGATCGACTGGGTCCCGCGCTCGGTCCGGGCCAAGGCCCGGTCCGTCGAGAAAGCGTACGCCAGGCTGGAGGCCAGGCTGCTGCGCACCCCGAGCGACGCCGAGGTGGCGGAGGAGATGGACATCACCGAGCCCGAGCTGCAGGCCCTCTTCACCCAGATCTCCTTCGTGGGCCTGGTGGCACTCGACGAGGTGCTCTCCGGCACCGGCGACCGGGGCGATTCAGCCAGCCTCGGCGACACCCTGGCCGACAGGTCCGACGGCCCCATGGCCTCCTACGAGGTCGAGGAGATGAAGCAGATCCTGGCCGGGGCCATCAACCGGCTGGGCGAGAGGGAGAAGATCGTCCTCACCCTCTACTACTACGAGTCCCTAACCCTGGCCGAGATCGGGCAGGTGCTGGGGGTGACCGAGAGCCGTGTGTGTCAGATCCACACCAAGGCCGTGCTCCAGCTGCGGGGCCGTATGGCCCTCTCCGAGCGCGAGTCCGCCTGACCCGCTCGCCTTGGTAACCTGCTCGGGCGTCCCCGGCAGGCGGGGACACGGACGCCCGGGTGTACCCACGGTCGCCCCCTCGAAGGCCCATGCCGGACCCCGGGGGACGCGCACTCGCCCGGGCTTGTTTCCCCGAACCGATGGGAGGAGTACCGCGTGGCCGTTGTGACGATGAGGCAGCTGCTCGAGGCCGGGGTGCACTTCGGCCACCAGACCCGGCGCTGGAACCCGAAGATGAAGCGGTTCATCTTCGGTGAGCGCAACGGCATCTACATCATCGACCTCGAGCAGACCCTCGAGAGGATCGATCTGGCGTACACCTTCGTGCGGGACCTGGTCGCGGGTGGGGGCAGCATCCTCTTCGTCGGCACCAAAAAGCAGACCCAGGACCCGGTGGCCCGCTACGCCGACCAGTGCGGGATGCCCTACATCAACGAGCGGTGGCTCGGCGGGATGCTCACCAACTTCACGACCATCGCCGGCCGGGTGAAGAAGATGCAGGAGTACGAGCGCATGAGGGCCGCCGGCGACTTCGATGCGATGCCCAAGAAGGAGGCCCTCATACTGTCGAGGGAGCTGGACAAGCTCCAGCGCAACCTGGGCGGCATCCGCAGCATGGCTCGGCTGCCTGAAGCGGTGTTCGTCATCGACACCAAAAAGGAGAACATCGCGGTGACCGAGGCCAACAAGCTGGGCATGCCCATCGTCGCCGTCGTCGACACCAACTGCGATCCCGACCTGATCCAGTACGTGATACCAGGCAACGACGACGCCATCAGGGCGGGCACCCTGATGTGCCGCATCGTGGCCGACGCCGTCGAGGAGGGCCGGTTCATCGCCTCCCGCCGGGCGGCCAGGGCGTCGGCCGCCGCCGGGGCACCGCAGCCGCTCGATCCAGAGGCGGAGGCGCGGCGGGCGGAGCAGCAGCGCCAGGCCCGCCGCCAGGCAGCCGTGGCGGCCCAGGAGCGGGAGGCCCGCCTGGTGGCGAGCCGCCAGCCCGACGACACCCCCCCGGCGGCCGGCGCCGGCGAGCCGGCCGACACCCCCCCGCTTGCCGAGACCCCCCTGGCC
>JBOGGP010000125.1:0-7163 GCA_050744105.1 Acidimicrobiales bacterium | reverse complement strand
GCGCCGTCCCGCCCAGGCGGGCGGCGCCGGGCGAGCCGGTGGCCGCCCGACGGACCAGGGCGGCGGCGGGGATGGCCAGGGCGGCGGCCCCGGCCCCCTCCACCAGGGCCACCCGCAGGAGCCAGGCTCGGCCCTCGGCGGCCAGCTGGGTCTCGCCCACCAGGTCGCCCACGCCGAGGAACAGGGCCACGGCCATGCCCACCCCGGCGAAGGCCACGGCGGGCACCAGCAACCGGCTGTCCCGGATCACCGCCGCCCGCAGGAGCCCGACGGCGAAGCCGGTGAGGCACAGGGCCAGGGCCGAGAGGCCGAAGGGGGTGTGGGCGAGCAGGAGATCGGTGCCGGCGCCGGCGAAAAACCCAACCACCGCGCCCTGCTCGGGCCCTCCGGCCAGGCCGGCGCAGACGGCGAGGAGGGCCATGAGGTCGGGGGCCACCCCCCAGATGCGCAGGTCGGAGCCGAACGTGGCCTGGGCGACCAGGGCCGCCACCACCAGGGCGCCCAGGCGGAGGCGGGCCCGGAGGGCGGGGCTCACGGCCCCGGCAGGGTCTGGGGCGACCAGACCAGGACCTGGACCACCGAGGTGGCCAGGGGCGGGACCAGGGGGGCCAGGGTGACGCTCTCGGAGAGGGACCCCGCCGGCGTTGACGCCGCCGTCACCCGGCCCACCGGTATGCCCGGGGGGAACCGCTCCCCCTGCAACCCGCTGGTGGAGAGAACCGCCCCCTTGGGCACCGCCGTGCCGGCCGGGATGTCGGCCACCCGCAGCGGGCTGCGGGGCCCGTAGCCACTGACCACGCCCACGGCCGCGCTTGCGGGCACGGCCACCCCGACGACGAAGGTGGAGTCGGTCAGCAGGGTGATGGTGGCGTCGTGGGCGCCGGCCGAGCTCACCGCGCCGACCAGCCCGCCGGCGGTGACCACCGGGTAGCCGGCGGCGATCCCCGACGAGGTGCCCCGGTTGATCTGGAAGCCCCCCTCGAAGTTGGCCGAGCTCTGGGACACGACCTGGGCGGCCACCTGGGGCACGCCGGCGGCGAAGTCCAGGTGGGCCTGGTCCAGGACCTGGCGGGCCTCGGCCTCGCCGGCATGGGCCTGGGCCTGGGCCGCCTGCATCGACGCCACCTGGCTGCGCAGGCGGCGGTTGTCGGCCACGACCGAGGAGTAGTCGACCGCCCCCGACAGGAAGTCCCCCACCGGCGCCAGGGCCCGGTGGGTGGCCGATGCCAGCGGATCGAGGACGGCCCGGGCGCCGCTGCGCAGCGACGCCACCACGGTGCTGCCGCCGCCGCGGGCGTCGACGGTGAGCAGGGTGATCGAGGCCAGGACGAGCACCACCACCACGTAGCGCGTGCGCGCCGGGCGCCGGGAGACGGCCAAGGGAGCCCTGCTCAGCGAGTCCCTGCTCAGCGAGGCTTGGAGGACATGAGGACGCTCTTGAGGGCGTCGAACTCCTCGAGGCACTGACCGGCGCCCACGGCCACCGAGTGGAGGGGATTGTCGGCGACGATGATCGGCATGCCCGTCTCCGCCGCCAGCCGGGCGTCGAGACCGTGGAGGAGGGCCCCGCCGCCGGTCAGGACGATGCCCTGCTCCATGATGTCGGCGGCCAGCTCGGGGGGGGTCTTGTCGAGGGTCATCTTCACGGCGTCGACAATGGCAGAGACCGGCTCCTCGATGGCCTCGCGGATCTCCTCGGTGGTGGTGACGATGACCTTCGGCAGCCCGGTGATGAGGTCCCGGCCGCGGATCTCGGCGTGCAGCTCCTCCTCGAGGGGGCAGGCCGAGCCCAGGGCGATCTTGATCTCCTCGGAGGTGCGCTCGCCCAGGGCCAGGCTGTACTCCTTCTTGACGAACTGGATGATCGCCTCGTCCAGCTCGTCTCCCCCGATCCTGACCGACTGGCTGGTGACGATGCCGCCAAGGGAGATGACGGCCACCTCGGTGGTCCCCCCCCCGATGTCGACGACCATGTTGCCGGTCGGCTCGTGGACGGGCAGGCCGGCGCCGATGGCGGCGGCCATGGGCTCCTCGATGATGTGGGCCGGCTTGCGGGCGCCGGCCGACTCGGCCGCCTCCTGCACGGCCCGCTGCTCCACCCCGGTGATGCCCGAGGGGACGCAGATGACCATGCGGGGCTTGGTCAGCCGGCCCGGGTGCACCTTGCGGATGAAGTACGCCAGCATCTTCTCGCAGATGTCGAAGTTGGCGATGACCCCGTCGCGCAAGGGCCGGATGGCGTGGATGTGGGACGGGGTGCGCCCGATCATCCGCTTGGCCTCGAACCCGACGGCGAGGGGCCGGTCGTCCCTGGCGTTGACGGCCACCACCGACGGCTCGTTGAGCACGATGCCCCGGCCGCGCACGTACACGAGCGTGTTGGCGGTGCCGAGATCGACGGCCATGTCCCGGCCAAAGAAGGGGGAATGCTGTTTCTCGGACACTGGTCGACACCGAGGCTACCGCCGGCAGGCGCCCTCGTCCAACGCGGCCGGGGTGCGCCTAGCGGAGGTGGGGAAAGAACAGCGCGATCTCCCGGGCCGCGGCGCCGGCTCCGTCCGAGCCGTGCACCAGGTTCTCGGCCGTCAGCAGGGCCAGGTCACCACGGATGGTGCCGGGGGCGGCCGTGGCCGGGTCCGTGGCCCCCATCAGGTTGCGCACGATCTCCCAGGTGCCGTCGGGGCCCTCGACCACCATGACCACCACGGCCGAGCGGGTGATGAAGGCGATGAGATCGTCGAAGAAGGGCCTGCCCTCGTGCTCGGCGTAGTGCCGGCGGGCCAGGTCGTCGGGCAGGTGACGCAGCTCGGCGGCAACCAGGCGGAGCCCCTTGCGCTCCAGGCGGCCGACGATCTGGCCGACCAGCCCTGCCTCGACGGCGTCGGGCTTGCAGATGACGAGGGTGCGGTTCACGGGAGGGGCACGCTACCGGCCCGGCTGGCCCGGGCGCTGGTACCGGGCACCCAGGGCGGTGCGGGCGGCGCCCACCACGTAGAGGGAGCCGGTGACCAGGACCAGGTCGTCGGGACCGGCGGCGCCGAGAGCCACGTCGACGGCGTCGGCCACCGACGGGGCCTCGACGGCTCTGGCCCCCACGCTGGCCGCCGCCGCGGCCACCGTCGCCGCTGACTGGGCCCGGGGCGAGGGCGGGGGGCAGGTGACCACCAGGGCCGCCTTTGCCGCCCCGAGGGCGTGGAGCATCTCGGCGGCGTCTTTCCCCGCCAGCATCCCCACCACCAGGATGCGGGACTCCACCTCGCCGAAGTCGTCCAGGGCGGCGGTGGCGGCCCGGGCGCCGTCGAGGTTTTTGGCCCCGTCGAGCACTACCAGGGGACGCTGGTGGACCACCTCCAGGCGGCCCGGCGAGGACAGCGTGGCCGCCGCCTCGGCCACCAGCGACGCCTCGACCGGCGCCCCGAAGAAGGCCTCGGCGGCGGCCACGGCGGCGGCGAAGTTGGTGCCCTGGTGGGCGCCGTGGAGGCGCAGGAACACGGCGGGGTACCGGGCCCCGGGCGTCACCACGTCGAGCAGGCGGCCGCCCACGGCCAGCTGGTTGCCCACCACCTGGTAGTCGCGCCCGGCCAGCCACAGCTCGGCCGGTCCCTCGGCGGCGAACACGGGGTAGAGGGCCGGGTCGCCCTCGCCCAGCACCAGGGTGGCGCCGGGCTTGACTATCCCGGCCTTCTCGGCGGCGACGCTGGCCCGGTCCGGGCCCAGGAATTCCAGGTGGTCCAGCCCGATGTTGGTGACGACGGCCACGGTGCCGTCGGCCACGTTGGTGGCGTCGAAGCGGCCCCCGAGCCCCACCTCGACCACGGCCACGTCCACCGGCCGGTCGGCGAACCACCGGAAGGCGGCGGCGGCCAGCAGCTCGAACCAGGTGGGCCGGCTCCCCCCGGCCAGGCCCTCCACCGCCGCCACCCCGGCCAGGGCCTCGGCCAGGTCGCGGTCAACGATGGGCTGGCCGTCGACGCTGATGCGCTCGTTGATCCTCTCCAGGTGAGGGCTGGTGAAGGTGCCCACCGACAGCCCCTTGGCCACCAGCAGCCGGGTCAGGGCCCGGGCGACCGACGTCTTGCCGTTGGTGCCCGTTACGTGCAGCACGGGCATGGCTGCCTGCGGGTCCCCGAGCACGTCGACCAGCCGTCGCATCGTGGACAGGTCGGGACGAGCGGACCCGGGGGCGGCCAGCATGCGCTCCAGGTTCTGGTGGCCGTCGAGCCACTCCAGGGCATCGCCCAGCTCCACCGGCCTCAGCCCCGGCCATCCGGTAGCCCTGAGGGGACGGGGGTCAGCGACCGGTCGCTCAGGAGGCGGCCCGGCGGGGGCGGGGAGCGGAGTGGGGGCTGGCGGCGTGGGGCCGGGCCGGGTGCGGGTGACCGGCGGGGTGGACGCTGTCGGTGCGCGCCACCAGCGTCGGGTGGACCTTTTCCAGGACGACCGACCGGTCGATCCGGCACTGGCCGATGTCGGTGCGGCTCGGCAGGTCGTACATCACCTCGAGGAGCACCTCCTCCAGGATGGCCCGCAGGCCCCGGGCCCCGGTGCCGCGCAGCAGGGCCTGCTCGGAGACGGCCTCCAGGGCGTCGTCGGTGAACACCAGCTCCACGTTGTCCAGCTCGAAGACCCGCCGGTACTGCTTGGCCAGGGCGTTCTTCGGCTCGACCAGGATGCGCACCAGGGCCGCCTGGTCCAGGTGGGTCACGGCGCCGATCACCGGCAGGCGGCCCACGAACTCGGGGATGAGGCCGAAGCGCAGCAGATCCTCGGGCAGGACCTTGGCCAGCAGCTCGCCCGCCCCCCGCTCGGAGGCCCGGCGGATCTCGGCCCGGAACCCGATACCCTGGCGGCCCAGCCGGCTCTCGATGATGCGGTCCAGGCCGGCGAAGGCCCCCCCGCAGACGAAGAGGATGTTGGTGGTGTCGATCTGGATGAATTCCTGGTGGGGGTGCTTGCGCCCGCCCTGGGGGGGCACCGAGGCCGTGGTCCCCTCCAGGATCTTGAGGAGGGCCTGCTGCACCCCTTCCCCCGACACGTCCCTGGTGATGGAGGGGTTTTCGCTCTTGCGGGCGATCTTGTCGATCTCGTCGATGTAGATGATCCCCGTCTCGGCCTTCTTGACGTCGTAGTCGGCGGCCTGGATCAGCTTGAGGAGGATGTTCTCGACGTCCTCGCCGACGTAGCCGGCCTCGGTGAGGGCGGTGGCATCGGCGATGGCGAAGGGGACGTTGAGCATCCGGGCCAGCGTCTGGGCCAGGAAGGTCTTGCCGCACCCGGTCGGCCCCAGCAGCAGGATGTTGGACTTGGCCAGCTCCACGTCGGCGTCGTTGTAGGCGCCCGACTGGACCCGCTTGTAGTGGTTGTACACGGCCACCGACAGGATCTTCTTGGCCCGCTCCTGGCCGATCACGTAGTCGTTGAGGAAGCTGAAGATCTCCGCCGGCTTGGGCAGCTCCTCGAAGTGGACCTCGGAGGACTCGGAGAGCTCCTCCTCGATGATGTCGTTGCACAGGTCGATGCACTCGTCGCAGATGTAGACGCCGGGACCGGCTATCAGCTTTTTGACCTGCTTCTGCGACTTCCCGCAAAACGAGCACTTGACCAGGTCGCTCGACTCGCCGAACTTGGCCATTCCCCCGCCCCGCCGCTCAGGCTACCCCGGCGGCCAGGGGCACGCCGGCGAGCTCTCGGGTGCTGATCACCTCGTCGATCAGGCCGTAGGCCTGGGCCTCCGGGGCGCTCATGATGAAGTCGCGGTCGGTGTCGGCCGCCACCTTCTCCACCGACTGGCCCGAGTCCTGGGCCAGCATCAAGTTGAGCAGGTCCCGCATGCGGAGGATCTCCTTGGCCTGGATCTCGATGTCGGCGGCCTGGCCGGCCGCCCCCCCGTAGGGCTGGTGGATGAGGATGCGGGCGTGGGGCAGGGCGTAGCGCTTGCCCGGGCTGCCGCCGGCCAGGATGACGGCGGCCGCCGAGGCGGCCTGGCCGTAGCAGAAGGTCGAGATGTCGTTTTTGACGAACTTCATCGTGTCGTAGATGGCGAACAGGGCGGTGATGTCGCCACCCGGCGAGTTGATGTAGAGGCTGATGTCCTTGTCCGCGTTCTTGTACTCGAGATAGAGCATCTGGGCGCACACGGCGTTGGCCACGTAGTCGTCGATCGGCGTGCCCATGAAGATGATGTTTTCCTCGAGCATCCGGGAGAACAGGTCGTAGCCCCTCTCCCCCCGGTTGGTCTGCTCGAAGATCCCGGGCACGTGGTACTGCATGACCGGGCCCGCCGGGAGGCGGGGGGGGCTGGCTGCGGGGTCGGTCACGCGTGGTCGCTTTCGCTTCGGTCCGGGCTCACCGGGTCAGTCTGGCCCGGATCGGTCGGAAGGCCAGGAATCGGGCCGGCGGAGGCGGCGACGGCGGGGGTGGCGCCGGGTGGAGCAGCGGTGGCCGGCTCGGGGCGGGCGAGCAGCGACCGGTCGATGGGCTCGCCCTCCTCGCTGACCAGCTCGGCATGCTCGACCACCCACTCCAGCGCCCTCCGCTTGAGGAGGTCCGAGCGTACCCCGGCCATCCGGCCGCTGCTCTCGAGCGCGGCCCGGAGGGCGTCGGGGGTCATCTTGTAGTTGCGGGCCAGGACCTCCATCTCGGCGTCGAGGACCTCCCCTCCCCCGTCGATCCCCTCGGCCTCGGCCACCGCCCGCAGGGCCAGGTCGGCCCGGACGCCGGCCACCGCCACCGGCCTGATCTCGGCAAGCACCTCTTCGGGGCTCTTGCCGGTGGCCGCCAGGTACCGGTCGAGGCTGGCGCCCTGGCTCTCCAGGCGCTGCTGGAGGTCGTAGACCCGGCGCTCGATCTCGGAGCTGACCATGGCCTCGGGGGGCTCGTCGCTGACCAGGTCGACGAGGGCCGCCACCACCGCATCGTTCATGGCCATCGTGGCCTGCATGCGCTTGGCGCGAGCCAGCTGGCCGACGATGTCGGCCCGCAGCTCCTGCACGGTGTCAAACTCCGACGCCTCCGACACCCACTCGTCGGTGACCTCGGGCAGGATCTTCTCCTGCACCTCCTTGACCAGCACCCGCAGCTGGACGGGCCCGTCGGGGTGGGTGGCCTCGAAGCTCAAGATGTCGCCGGCCCGGGCCCCGGCCATGTGGTCGTCCACCTCGGGG
>JBOGGP010000124.1:0-7230 GCA_050744105.1 Acidimicrobiales bacterium | reverse complement strand
GTTCAGGCCGGCCCGGGGTTCAGGCCGGCCCGGGGTTCAGGCCGGCCCGGGGTTCAGGCCGGCCCGGGGTTCAGGCCGGCCCGGGGGTCAGGCGGGAGGCGCGGGGTGGGAGGCGGCGAAGTTGGCGGCCGGCACCGTGCCGCCCATAGCCGACAGGTCGGCCAGGGCCTGGTCGAGCGTGGTCACCCCGTAGACCTTGACCTTGTTGCCCACGCTGGACTGGGCCGCCCCCACCTCGGCACTGGGGACGATGAAGGCGGTCGCCCCCGCCCGCTCGACGGCGATGGCCTTCTGGGCCACCCCGCCTACGTCGAGGACGTTGCCGTTCGGATCGATCTGGCCGGTCGCCGCCACCGTGTGGTCGCCGGTTAGGTGGCCGCCCGAGACCAGGTCGATGACGCCGAGCGCGAAGGCCAGGCCGGCCGAGGGACCACCGATGTTGCCGGCGTCGATGGACACGGCGAAGGGCATCCGGTAGCTGACGTCAGTCGTGGTGCCCACCCCCAGAAATCCTGTCGAGGCGGGCCGCCCCGTCGCCTTGGCCACGTCTGGGGGTGTGGTGGTGAGGGTGGCATCGACGGTCCTCGTGACGACCTTGCCGTCGGTGCCGGGGGCCATGGCGGTGACGGAGACTTTCTGGCCCGCCGGCAGGCCGTGGAGGGCATCGATCAGATCCTGGGCGGTCCTGACGATGTGGCCGTCGATGCCGGTGATGACGTCGTTGCACTCGAGGCCGGCACCGGCCGCCGGCGTCCCCGGGCTGACCTGGGCCACGGCCGCGCCGCGGTCGACCTCGCTCACCCGGTAGCCGAGGCGGCGCAGGGCCGCCACCGGTGCGTCCTGCTGGGCGCCGGTCATCTGGGCGGTGTCGGCGCACTGGACCTGCCTCGGCGTCTGACCACCGGTGTAGGCCTGGGCCGGGACCAGCTGGTAGCCCCGGTCGAGACGGCTGAGCAGGCCCACCTTGTCGAGGAGGTACTCGACGCCGGTCGCCGGGCCGACGTTGATGTCGACCATCAGCAGGCGGCCGCTGACCGGGTGGGTCAACGACGGTGGCACGTCGATGCGCGCGCAGGGCGCGCCGCCGGGGAGCTTTAGCTCCGAGGGGCCCGAGCAGGTGGCGCTGGCGGTCAGCCGGGGAGCGGTCCCGGGAGCGAAGAGGTAGTAGTTCTTGGCCTGGGCGGAAACGACCAGCCCGACCGTGACCACCACCACGGCGACGACCAGGAGCGGCACCAGCAGCCCCCAGGGGAGCCGGCGCCGCGAGGAGCCGGTCGGCCCCGGCTCAGGGGGCCGGTCTTGTAGGATTGGTTCGCTCGTGGACACCTGGCGACGTTCTGGAGAGACGGTAGGACCGGACCGCAGGCCGGGCCCGGCCCTCGGTTGGCGCGCCCAGCCTGCCATGGCCGGCCCTCGTTGTGGCCGCGGCGGTGAGGGGGCTTGACCTCCGGGGACACCGCAGCGGAGACGGCAGGCAGGGCGCAGGGGGTGGCGCCGGCGAGCACAGGGGAGGCCACGGGGGATCATCCGGGTCGGGACCCGGGTGGTGACGGGGCTGCCGCCCAGGGCGACGACCGGCCCACGGCGGCGGTACCGGTCCTCGTCCTGCCTACGCCGCCCCCCCGGCGACCGACGCTCCCCGCCGGGGCGACCACCCCTGCGGGCCCCGTGGCCGGGGCGAACGGGTCTGCGGGCCCCGTGGCAGGGGCGAACGGGTCCGCGGGCCCCGTGGCAGGGGCGAATGGGTCCGCCATGCCGGGTGCGGCAGCCACCACCGCCCTCCCACCGTCGCCCGCACCTGCCCCCCCGGCGCCCGGACCCGCCCCGGCGCTCACCCCCCCACCGGCGGCGCCAACCCCAGCACCAGCCCCTGCCCCGTCTGCTCCCCCACTCGTCCCGGCTCGCCCACTCGACCTGGCTCCCCCACTCGACCCGGCTCCCTCGCCCGCCCGGGCGGCGAGGTCCGCCAACGGTCTGGCCGGCCCGGCTACGCCGGCCGCACCCCGCCAGCCGGCCGCACCCCGCCCTACGGCCGCATCCCGCCCTACGGCCGCATCCCGCTACGAGAGCCGGCCCCGCAAGCGGCGACGGTTGCGGTCCGCCCTGTACCTGGCGGTGGTGACCCTCGTCCTCGCCGCCGCCGTCGCCGGCGTGCTGGCCGCCCTCGTGGGAGGGATCGCGTTTGCCATCCGCCAGGTCACCAGCGCCTGAGCCACCCGACGCCGTGGCCGTCGGCCGCCGGCGCCAGGTGGCGTCCGCCGGTCACCGCGGGGACCTCGGCGCCGTGCAGGCTGGCCTTGGCGACCCCGACCCGGGCGTGAGGGCGGTGGCCGTCGGCGCCCTGCGCCGGGTGGGAGGGCTGTCCGAGCAGGCCGTGGGGACAGCGCTGGAGGATCCGGCGCCGGCGGTGCGGCGGCGGGCCTGCGAGGAGGTGGCGTGGACCGGGAGCGGCGCCTGGCGTCTCGCCGCCCGGATGACCGCCTGCCTGAGCGACCCCGACGCCGGCGTGGTGGAGGCAGCGTGCTTCGCCCTGGGGGAGACGATGGCGGCCGGAAGCGACGGCGCGGGTGGTCCGAGCCCGGACGCCCCCGGGAGCCGCGATGGTTGCCGGGACGGGTCCGGCGCCGTCGGCCGGCTGGCCCGCACCGCCGTCGAGCACCCCGATCCGCTGTGCCGGGAGGCGGCGGTGGCCGCCCTGGGATCGATCGGCGATCCCTCGGGGCTGCCCGCCATCCTGGCCGCCACCGCCGACCGCCCGGCGGTGCGCCGGCGGGCCGTGCTGGCCCTGGCCCCCTTCGAGGGGCCCGACGTGGACCAGGCAGTGGCCCGGGCACTGGGCGACCGGGACTGGCAGGTCCGCCAGGCGGCCGAGGATATGGGCGCCACCGCAGGCCGGTAGCCAGGGGCGGGGGACGCCGCCGGCGCCGCGCCTACATGAACAGATCGCGCACCGCGTCGAACTCCTCCAGGCACCGGCCGGCGCCCAGGACTACGCATTCGAGGGGGGCGTCCACCAGGCGGACGGGCAGGGCCGTCTCCTCGGCGATGCGCCGGTCGAAGCCCCGCAACATGCCCCCCCCACCCACCAGGTGGATGCCCTGGGTGATCAGATCCTGGGCCAGCTCGGGGGGGGCCGCGCCCAGGCACTTGACGACGGAGTCGATGATCGCCCCGGTCTGCTCCTCGATGGCCTCTCTAACCTCCTCGGGGGCCAGGATCACCGTCTTGGGCAGGCCGGTCATCAGGTCTCGCCCACGGACCTCGGCCTTGATCTCGTCGTCGACGGCCCACGCCGTGCCGATGGCCACCTTGATCTCTTCCGCCGTGCGCTCGCCGATGGCGATGCCGTACTCCCGGCGCACGTAGGTCTGGATGGAGGCGTCGATGTCGAAGCTGCCCACCCGGATGGCTTGGAGCGCCACCACGCCGCCAAGCGAGATGACCGCCGTCTCGCTGGTCCCCCCGCCCACGTCCACCACCATGTTTCCGAGCGGCTCGTGGATGGGCAGGCCGGCGCCGATGGCGGCGGCCATCGGCTGCTCGATGAGGAAGGCGCCGTTGGCGCCCGCCCCCTTGGCCGCCTCCTCCACGGCGCGACGCTCCACCTCGGTGATGGCCGAGGGCACGCAGATCAGTACCCGGGGGCGGTTGAAACGGGAAACGCCGGCTCGTTCCAGGAGGAGCTTGATCATCCGCTGGGTGATGTCGAAGTCGGTGATCGCTCCCTTGCGCAGCGGGCGGACGGCCACGATGTACCCAGGTGTGCGCCCGATCATCTTCCACGCCTCCTGACCCATGGCCAGCACTTCCTGGGTACGGGAATTGAGGGCGATGACGGTCGGCTCGTTCAAGACGATGCCACGGCCCCGGGCGTACACCAAGGTGTTGGCCGTGCCCAGATCTATGGCCAGGTCCCTAGCCAGTCTCGGCCGTCGGGACGCCATCGTCACCACCCGAGGGTGATGCGTCAGGCGGCCGGTCGCCCCCGGAATCGGGTGGGCCGCTCCCCGGAGCGATCACGTGCACCGGCGGGGTGCCCGCCGGCCGTGGACGCGGCCGGGCCGTGACCCGGCCATCGCCGCGGGGGTTGTCGGGGGCCAGCGCCTCGAGACCCCGGTGGAAGGTCCTCATGTTGGCCTCGACGGACCTGGGCCGGCGGTGGCGGAGAACGACGATCAGGCTGAAGAAGATGATGGCGCCGACGGCCACCACCAGGTACATGAGGTTAGACAGGACGACGCCGACCATGGACGGACCGACCCCGGGTGTCACGGCCCGACCTCGACGATCTCCTGAGCCCCACCACCCCAGGCCTGCCCACCGGTCCAGGTCTCCCGCTTCCAGATGGGCACGCTCGACTTGAGGGTGTCGATGGCCCAGTGGGCAGCGGCAAAGGCCTCGGCCCGGTGGGGGGCCGACACCACCACGACGACCGAGCGCTCCTCGACGGCCAGGCGTCCGATCCGGTGGAGCAGCACGGTCCGTCCCGTCTCGGGCCAGCGCCGCCGAGCCTCCCCGGCGATGCGACCCAACCGGACTGCCACCTCCTCGGCATAGGCTTCGTACTCGAGCTCGGACACGCCGGGGCGGCCGGCGGCGTGGTCACGTACGGTGCCGACGAAGGCTACGACGGCTCCGCAGCCGGGGCGGGTGGCCCAGGCCAGCGCGGCCTCGGCAGGCAGCGGGTCGGCGCCGATACCCACCCAGTCGTCTCCCGTCACTGGCGGCTGCATCGTCGCTCATGCTAAGCGACCGGGGGGGGCACACCGCGGGAGATCGAGCCCGAGCGCCGGGCCCGGAGGCGACGTCAGGTCGAATGGGGCCGTCGCTAGGCTGGCCGGAGTGGACCCCGACGACGGCATCAACGACGACGGGCCGTTCGCCCGGTGGCTCCCGCCCGACGACCGCCTGTGGCGCCACCCCTCCGAGATGACCGGTGACCGGGTCGGGGATCTCGTGACGACGGGTCCGGCTCGGAGCGCCGCCGGCCGCATGTGGACCGTCGCCGTGGTGGCCGGGCTGGTCGGCGCGCTGGTGGCGTCGGGCATCGGGTCGGCCACCGGCGAGTTTTCTCACCCCAGCGTGCTCCGGCCGGTGCAGTACTTCGTCGGCCCGCCCAGCGTCCAGACCACTGCGGTGCAGTCCACCGACGAGCTGGCCCAGCCAAACTGGCCGGCGATCTACAAGGTGATCTCACCGTCACTGGTGGCGATCACGGCGGACGGATACGACGGTGAGGTGACGGGAGCCGGGGTTCTGTGGCAGTCCCAGGGCAGCGAGGCCTACGTCCTCACCGACGCCATGACCGTCGCCGGCGCCGGCACCGTCCAGGTCCACTTCACCGGCAGCGGGTCCATCCTCGGCGGGCAGGTGGTCGGCTCCGACGGCCAGGCCGGCATCGCCGTGGTCAAGGTGACGGGGATCAGCCGGCCCCTGGCGGTGCTCGGCCACCTTGCCGACCTCCAGATCGGTGAGTCCGTGGCCGCCCTCGGGCCCCAGGGCCCGTCGATGGGACCAGTCGCCTCGCTGTCGGAGGGGACGGTGAGCAGCCTGGATCGCGAGGTGCACGTGTCCGCCGGCCCGACCATGCTCGGTGTGATCGGGATCGACAGCTCGGGAGCCCCGCCCGGGGGAGCCGCCGTGGTCGAGCCCGACGGCGTCGTCGCCGGCTTGGTCGTCTCCATCCAGTCGAGCGACCCGGTGACCGCCGGCATGACCCTCGCCGTGCCCATCGACGTCGCCGTCGCCGTCGCCGACCAGCTGGTGGCCGGCCACGCCCCCGCCCATCCCTGGCTGGGGGTGATCGAGACCGACAGCCTCCTGCGGACCGACGCCGCCCAGCTGGGTGTGGCGGGGGGGGCCACGGTGGAGACCGTCATGGCTCCGAGCCCCGCCACCCGGGTCGGCTTGCGGCCTGGTGACGTGATCACCTCCCTCAACGGCGCCGCCATCACGTCGAGTGCGGCCCTGGTGGTGGCCACCGACGCCTGCCAGCCCCACCGCCCGATCAGCATCAGCTTCGTGCGGGGCAACCAGACGACCAGGACCACCATCGTGCCCGACGACCAGCCCGCCACCGTCAGCCCCTAGGGAGGCGTCAGTCCCTGCGGTGGTGACGGCCCCACGCCCGCGCCGCCGTCGCCAGTGCTGCGAGCAGGGCGAGGGCGCCGCCGGCGCCCGCCAGGAGGGTCAGCTCCTGGCGCCTGCCAGGCGGCAGGTCGTCCCAGTGGGCACGGTCGTCGGTGGCGACCAGGGCCTCCTCGCTGCTGAAGCGGGCCTGCCAGCCGGCGGCCACCAGGCGGTCGGGAGCCACCACCCAGGGATGGAGGTTGTAGGGCTGGGCCGGGCGGGGCACCCCCGAGCGCCACAGGTGCCATCCGAGCCGGCCCAGACCCCGGGCCACCCTCTCGGGCAACCGCAGCCGGGCCCACCCACCGCTCAGGGCCCGAGCCACGTGGTCGCTCGTACCCGAGTCGGGAGCCACGTTGAAGGTGCCCACCAGCTGGTGGTCCCATGCGAAGACCACCGCGGCGGCCAGGTCGTCGAGGTGGAGGAATTGCACCCGCCGGGCCCCGTCACCGGTACCGGGCGCCCGGGTGCCGCCCAAGGCCTGGTACAGGGGACGACCGGGGACACCGAGGGTCACGCAGGGCCGCAGGACGCAGACAGAGGCGCCGGGGTGCCCGGCCGACCACTCGGCCACGATCCTCTCGGCCTCCGCCTTCTGCACGGCGAAGTCGAACCCGGGGTTGGGTCGCAGCGGGAGATCCTCGGTCAGGGGGACGGCGTTGTCGTTCCAGGCCCCGTAGACGGTGGCGCTCGACAGGTGGACCACCGCGGTGGCCGGCGCCGCCCGCAGGACCCGGCGCAGGGCTCGGAGGTTGGCCTCTCCGGCCGGCTGGACGTCGCCGCCGGCCCGGCCGTCCCCGGTGGTCCAGGCCAGGTGGATGACACCGTCGGTGCCGCCGAGCAGCTCGGCCAGCGGGTCGGGCCCGACCGGCGAGGCGGCCAGGTCGATCCGGTGGTGATCCACGACGCCCTCCCAAGACCGGCCCTCCCGAGGCCGGCCCTCTCGAGACCGGCCCTTCCGAGACCGGCCCTCCCGAGACCGGCCCTTCCGAGACCGGCCCTCCCGAGACCGGCCGGCGGGGGCCCCGAGGTCGGCCGGGGCGGTGATGTCGATGGCCACGATCCGGCTGGCGCCGGGCCGTCCGGCCAGGGTGGCCACCA
>JBOGGP010000123.1:0-7230 GCA_050744105.1 Acidimicrobiales bacterium | reverse complement strand
GCCGGGGGCGCCGGGGCGCGGTCTCGGGGGCCGGGGGGCGCCGGGGCGCGGTCTCGGCCGGCGGCCGGGGGCGCCGGGGGCGCCGGGCCGGAGCGACCCGCCCGTAGGCCAGGGTCCCGGCAGCGCCGTACCCGAGGGCTCCGGCCGCCCCCCGGCCCCGGCCGGCGCCGACCCCGTACATCAACCCTCGCCCTCCGAGGGCGGGGGCGCCGCCGGTCACCGAAGGCAGCCGCCGGAGACCGGGGGCAGGACGGCGACCTCGTCCCCGTCGTTGAGGACCAGCTCGGGCCCCGCAGGGGCGGAGTTCACCCATACCCGGCACCCACCGAGCACCTCGCCGAAGCGGGCACCGTGCCGGGCGATCGCCCGGTCCAGGACGTCGGCCACGCAGGTGCCGGCGGAGACCTCTCCCCCGGTGCCCGCGGCATCACGAGCCGCGGCGAAATAGCGCAGCGTCACCCGGGCCTCTGGTGGACCTGGCTCACCCACTTGCATGTCTACTCGTGTATGCCTGACTCATGTACGCCTGTAGCCGAGGATATCGTCCGGTCGACTCCACCTGCACGGGACGCACCACCTGAGTGCACGGGACGCTACGGTCAGGCCGTGCCGGGCCCGCTCGTGACCGAATTTCTTGTCGTCCGTCACGGCCAATCGCTCTGGAACGCCGAGCAGCGGTGGCAGGGATGGGCCGATCCCCCGCTCTCCGCTCTGGGGGAGCAGCAGGCGACAGCCGCAGGCCGCCGGGTGGCGGGAGGGGGTCGGTTCGCCGCCGTGGCCAGCTCCGACCTGCAGCGGGCCCTCCGCAGCGCCGAGATCATCGCCGGCATCGCCCCCAGTCCCGGGCCGGTCGAGGTCCACCCCGGCCTCCGGGAGCACGACGTGGGAGAGTGGAGCGGCATGGATCGCGCCGAGATCGACCGGCGCTGGCCCGGTCAGGTCACCCGGTGGCGGACTGGCGAGCTGTCCGCCACACCCGGGGGGGAAGCCAGGCCGGCCTTCGAAGCCCGCCTCCTGGCCGCACTAGGGGCCCTGGCCGCCGCCCACCCCGGCCAACGGGTCCTGACCGTCTGCCACGGCGGTGTCATCAGGGCCATCTCCCGCCGGGCCGGCCACCAGGTGACCGGCGTCGACCACCTGGCCGGCGGGTGGTTCGAGATTGCCGGCGGCCAGCCGGTGCTCACCGGCCTGGTGAACCTGCTGGGCGGTGCCGTCCCCCGCTGCGACGAGGCCTCGGCATGAGGACAGGGGCGGTCCCCCGTCGGGGCCGGGTCCCAGGCTCGACCCGAGCGTCGGTGGAGCGGCTGGCCGGCGGCCGGCGCGTGGTCCTGGTCAGCGTGGACCCGGCCACCCGCCTCGGCGCCCTGGCCGGCGACGACAGCCTGACGATCGCGTCGGGCGCCGGGCTGGCCCTCAGCCAGCGCCTGCCGCTCGTGGTCAGCTTGTCGTCGTCGGGCGCCGACCTGCACGACGGTCCCTACGCCCTCGACGGGTGGGGCCGGGCAGCCAGGGCGCTGGCCCGGTGCTCGGGCGTGGTGCCGGTGATCGCGGTGTCGTTCGGCCTGGCCGTGTCGGGGCCGGCCCTCCTGCTCGGGATGACCGACGTGGTGATCATGACTCCTGACGCCGTCGCCTATCTCTCGGGCCCGGCGGCGGTCGCCGATCTGACCGGGCTACGACTGGGCCCCGGCCAGCTGGGCGGCCAGGAGATCCACAGCCGCTCGACGGGGATCGCCGCTCTCGCTGCCCCCGACCTCGACTCGGCCATGGACCTGGCCGGCGAGGTCCTCGGCTACCTTCCCGACCACACCGACTCCCTGCCGCCGCCCTCGGACAGCGCCGACCCCCCCGACCGGCCCACCCCCGAGCTGCGCCTGGTACTGCCGGCCACCGACACCGGCACCTACGACGTGCGCACGGTGATCCGAGCGGTGGCCGACGACGCCGAGATGCTCGAGCTGCGGGCGGCGTGGGCTCCCCAGCTGGTCACCGCCCTGGTCCACATCGACGGGCGCGCCGTTGGCGTGGTGGCAAACCAACCGCAGGCGATGGCCGGCACGCTGGACATCGCCGCCGCCCAGAAGGGCGCCCGCTTCGTATCCTTCTGCGACACGTTCAACGTCGCCCTGCTGACGCTGGTGGACACCCCCGGATTCATGCCCGGCCGGGACCTCGAATGGCGGGGCATGATCCGTCACGGGGCCCAGCTTGTCTACGCCTATGCCGAGGCCACCGTGCCCCGGGTCTGCCTGATCCTGCGCAAGGCCTTCGGTGGGGCCTACATCGTCATGGACTCCAAGGCCATGGGCAACGACGTGTGCCTGGCTTGGCCGGGGGCCCAGGTGGCGGTGATGGGAGCCCAGGGAGCGGTGCAGATCCTCCACCGCCGGGCCGACCCAGGCACCCGCAAGCAGCTCGCCGACCGGTACCAGGACGATTTCCTCAACCCCTACGTCGCCGCCGCCCGGGGCTTCATTGACCAGGTCATCGACCCCGGCGACACCCGCAAGGCTGTCGGCGACGCCCTGCGCATGCTCGAGCCCAAGCGGGAGCACCTGGTCGCCCGCGGCCACGGCAACGGACCGATGTAAGGCTCGCCGGCGCCGGGAGGCTCGCCGGCGCCGGGAGTTCGCGGCGACGGGCCCGGCCCTATCGCGGTCCCGGCCCCCACCCGGTGTCGGCGGCCAGATGGGCGTCGCACTCCAGGGCGGCGGGATGCTTGGCCAGGCGCGCCTCCATGTCGGCTCCACAGATGCAGCAGCGACCGTACGTGCCGTCGTCGAGGCGCCGGAGCGCCTCCTCCACAGCACCCCAATCCTCGTCGGCCTCCCGGATTCTCCGGCCGAGCGCCTCGAGCCCCGGGGCGGACCGGTCCGGCACGGTCCCTACCGGCAAGTCCGACGGATCCACCGCCGCCACCCTACTCCCTCCCCTGCAACACTCCGAGGCTGCCGCCACCGGCGGCGTAGGCTCGGCGCGTGACCGGCACCGGCGGCCCGCCCCGGTGGGACACCGACAGCATCTTTCCCGGCCTCGACTCGCCAGAATTCCTGGCCGCCAGGCAGGACGCCGTGGACGACCTCGCCCGCCTGGGCGACCGCTTCGACACCCTGGGCATCTCCGGCGACGGCCTGGGCATCTCCGGCGACGGCCTGGGCATCTCCGGCGACGGCCTGGGCATCGCTGGCGACGGCCTGGGCATCGCTGGCGACGGCCTGGGCATCGCTGGCGGCTCCCCGGACCAGACGGCACCAGGGGAGCTCATCGCCCTGGAGGAGGCGCTCGAGGCCACCAACACCGTGCTCGACAGGGTCGAGGTGGTCGGCGCCTACCTGGCCGCGCTGGTCAGCACCGACTCGACCGACGAGGCGGCGGCGCGCGCCGAGGCCACCTTCGCCGCCGACCTCACCGACCTCAGCCGGCTGACCAGGAGGCTCGAGGCCTGGATCGGCCGCCTCGATCCGGCGGCGCTGGTGGCGGCCGCGGGCGGCGCCGGGCACGCCCACTTCCTGCGCCAGGCGGCCGTAGGCGCGGCCCACCAGATGCCCACCGACCAGGAGGCTCTGCTGGCCGACCTGCGTCTGAGCGGCGGGACGGCCTGGGAGCGGCTGTACCGCGACGTGACCTCCCGCCTGTGCGGAGAGCTCGACGGCGAGCAGGTGCCCGTCAGCGTCCTGCGGGCCATGGCCGGCAACCCCGATCCAGCGACGCGGGAAGCCGCCTACCGTGCCGAGCTGGACGCCTGGACAACCGTAGGAGTGCCCCTGGCCGCCTGCCTCAACGGCATCAAGGGGGAGGCCATCACCGCCAACCTCCGGAGGGGATGGGGCGACCCCCTTGAACCCGTGCTGCACGGCAACGCCGTGACCCGCTCCACCCTCGACGCACTCCATGCCGCCACCACCGAGTCCTTTCCCGACTTCCGGCGCTTCCTGCAGGCCAAGGCCAGGCTCCTGGGCTGCTCCCGCGGCCTCCCCTGGTGGGACCTGGTGGCCCCCGTCCCTGGCGCGATGAGTGTCTCCTGGGCGGAGTGCTGCGACGAGGTCGAACGTTCCTTCTCCACCTACTCACCGGACATGGCCGGGCTGGCCCGCCGCGCCCTGAGCCAGGGATGGGTCGATGCCGAGCCCCGCAGCGCAAAGCAGGGCGGGGGGTTCTGCCTGGCCGTCGGCGAGGGGGAGTCGAGGATCCTGATGAACTTCGACGGCTCCTTCGAGGGCGTCCACACCCTGGCACACGAGCTGGGCCACGCCTACCACAACCACGTCCTGCGCGCCCGCACCTCCATCCAGCGCCAGATACCCATGGCCCTGGCCGAGACGGCCAGCATCTTCTGCGAGACCATCGTGGCGTCGGCCCGTCCCGCAGCTCCTCGTGGCATCCAGCCCTCGGCCCCGGGTGCCGCCGCTGGTCGCCTGGCCGGCATCAACGTCGAGCTGTCGGGTGCCACCCAGGTCGTCGTCGACATCCACAGCCGCTTCCTCTTCGAGCAGGAGCTGTTCCAGCGCCGGGCCCGGGCGCCACTGGCCGTTTCCGAGCTGTGCGAGATCATGGCCGGCGCCCAGGCCGCCACCTACGGCAACGCCTTGGACCCCGAGGCCGGCCATCCGTGGATGTGGGCGGCCAAGCCCCACTACTACTTCGTCGACGGCCATTTCTACAACTGGCCCTACTCGTTCGGGTTGCTCTTCGGCATCGGCCTCTTCGCCCGCTACCAGGCCGAGCCCGATCGGTTCCGGGCCGGCTACGACGACCTGCTGGCGGGCGCCGGCATGGCCAGCGCCGCCGAGCTGGCCCGGCGGTTGGGGATCGACCTGGACTCGACCGACTTTTGGCGCTCGAGCCTCGAGGTGCTGCGTGGTCGCATCGACGAGTGGTGCGACCTGGCGGGCAGGGTCGAGGCCCCCGGCGCGTCGTGACTGGAATGGCGTGGCCAGCGCCGCCGCCCATCGTCGTCACATGCCCCGCCGATCCCCGCGGCACCTTTGGACTTGCCCCATTCTCGCCGGAGCTCGGGTACGACGACGTGGTGGGGGCGGGGAGGATCGAACTCCCGTCGCGCAGATTAAAAGTCTGCCGGTCTAACCACTGGCCTACGCCCCCCGGCGGGACGAGCCTACCGTCGACGGCCCCGAGCCCACCCCTGGCCCTCCCGGCCGCACCGCCAGGGGGGCACCCCGGGGCCGGTGCTGCCTGTCATGGCCTCGCCACCGGGCTGGTGTGGAAGAACGCCCAGATCAGCTCCTGGGCCGACGGGGTGGCTCCGTCACCCTGAGGCCAGGCGTGGCTGCCGCCGGAGTAGACGGCGAGCGCAACCCGGCCGGCGCTGGCGCAGCTGGCCCACTCGGTGGTGGTCATCCCCGGGTAGCTGACCGTGGTCGGGGAGCCGCCACAGCTCTCGATCTGGCGCCACTGGGAGATCAGCGCCGAAACCGACACCTCGGGGCGCCCGGCGACGTACTTGGCCGGCTCGGTGGAGCTGATGGTGAGCAGGGGGTCGGCGGTGGAGGCCACCTCGATCAGGGGCACATGGTCGGCCACCTGGCAAGTCGAGGTGGCGACGGCCTCTACGGCGGCGATGCCGGCAAAGCCAAGGGGGTCGGCGCAGGCCAGGCGGTAGACCATCCGCCCGCCATTGCTGTAGCCGACCAGGTAGACGCGGTGGGCGGAGGTGCCCGGGTTGCCGGCCACCACGTGACGGATGACCGCCTCGATGAAGCCGACGTCGTTCGTCCTGGCGGCGTGCGCCCCGGCGCAGCAGTACCCGGCGTTCCACGATTGGGCGTACCCGGCCGGATAGACCACCACGGCGCGCCCGACCAGCGCCAGGAAGCCGCTCAGGCGCTCGATAGCCCCGGGGGTCATCGCCTTGCCATGCAGGACCACCACGACGGGCACCGGGCTCGCCGGGCTGGACTGGCGCGTGGCCGGGCGAGCCACCAGGTAGGCACGGGTCAGACCGGCCGACGAGATGGTGTGCGACGAGATGGTCCACCCAGGCGGCACCCGGGGGACAGCGGCGATGGCGCCGGCGAAGACGGGGGACATCTCGGTGGCGGCGCCGGCCGGGGGGAGCTGGTTGGCGTCGGCGTCGACCTCGCTGGCCGCCTGCCTGGCACCGGCGTCGGCGATGGCGTCGACCGTGGAGCTCCCCGGAGATCCGGGCCCACCGGGAGGGGCGCCAGCGCCGGGGACGCCGGTGGCCGGGTCGTGCTGGTCGGCGGATGGGCCGGGGGTGCCGGCCGCCGGATCGGCACCGCCGGCCCCCAGGGCGGCGCCCACCGAGCCGAGCGAGAGATGCCCACCCAGGTGGTGCGGCCCCGGCGCGGAAGCCGGGGCACCGCCGTCCCCGACCAGCGCAGCCAGGGAGCCGGCGTCGTGCCAGGCGCTGACGGCGACAAGGGCACCGGCGACAGCCAGGGCCACCGACGCCGACCTCCACCGGGAGCCCGACCTCCAGCGCTCCGAGCGCCGCTGGCCCCGGCGCCGCCGGCGGCGGACGGTCACCCCAGCTGGCTTCGCCCCTTCACCATTTTGACCTTTTTGTCCGTCCATCTGCTTCGGCTTGCCCTGCTCTCCCGATACCGTCCTGCTGGCCACCGGCTGCACCGGCGACCGAGCGGTCGACCGACGCTACGAGGGACCCCCTCCGACTTGGTCGCGGCCGGGCTGGGCAGGACCGCTCCACCCTGGCAAAACCCCCATCGTGCCGTGACCATGTCCAGATGGCCCGACGGCGGCCACGGCCGGTAGATGATACCAGGCCGGGCCGCCCGGTGGCGGCCACGCCGGGTCACCTGGCGCCGACCGACTCGAAGAACGCCCACATGGCCTCCTGGGCCGACGGCGTGGATGACGTCGGTCCCGGCCAGGCGTGGTTTTGGTGGTCGTAGATCGTGACCGCCACCGGCAGGCCGGAGGAGCACTGCGCCCAGGTGGTGGTCGTCTCGGTGCCGATCGTCACGCTCGTCGAGTCGGCGACGCACCCGTTGGCCGACCGGGCGGCGGCGGCCAGGTCGGCCACCGAGAGTTCCTGGTAGCCGTACTGGACAACCGGGGGCACGGTGGAGTCGAGGTTGATCTCGGGGTCGCTCGAACCGGCTAGCTCGATGGCGGCGACCGGTTGCCGGGTCGGGCAATTGGCCGCCGGCACGGCGCCGAAGACCCCGATGGCGGCGAACTGGCTCGGGTCCTGGCAGGCCATCTGCCACGCCATCTTGCCGCCGTTGC
>JBOGGP010000122.1:0-7379 GCA_050744105.1 Acidimicrobiales bacterium | reverse complement strand
ACTCGGCTCATCGCGTCCGGTGACCCACCCGGCTCTTATCGCGTCCGGCGGGTCAGGCCGAACACGGCGAGTGCCCCGGCGGCGACAAAGGCGGCGATGGCGGCGATGGCCAGTGGTGAGGGGCCACCTCCGCTAGCGGGTTGGGCGGCGGCGGCCGAGGCGCCGGGCGGGGCCGGGGCGGGTGTGCCCGGGGCGGTGCGGGTACCGAGGAACGACTGCTTGTCGAAGATGCCCGTGCCTTTGACGAAGACCCACCCGTCGTAGGCCCGGGCCCGGTAGGCGAAGGCCCCGGGGGCGAAGAAGAGCGGGACGGCGGGGACCTCGGCGGCCAGGACCTGCTGCTCGGCGTTGACGGCGGCGTGGCGGACCGCCGGGTCGGTGGTGGTGGCGACCTGGGCGGCGGCGTGATCGAAGGAGGCCGAGGCGTAGCCGGAGGCGTTGAACGGCGAGGCGGTGGGGCCCGATCCGAACATCTCGGCGAGGAAGTTGGGGTCGTAGGAGGCCAGGGCGGGGATCGAGCCGATGGCGAGCTGGAAGTTGGGTGGCGATCCGTCCGCTCCGGTCCGGGTGTCGAACGACGCCTGGGAGACGAGGTCGGTCTGGGCGCTGGCACCGGCCGCTCGCAGCGAGGATGTCACCTGGCGGGCCGCGGTGACCCGATCGGGGTCGTTGTCGGGGGCCAGGACGTCGATGGTGGCCAGGCCGGCGGCGGCCAGGGCCTGCCGAGCAGCCGTGGGGTCGGGCTGGTAGAGCACGTTGGGCGACGACCACGGCGAGGCCGGATGGATCCACCCCCGGACGGCGGGGACGGCATGGTCGGCGGCGGCGGCGATCTGGCGGAGGCCGAGGGCAGAGGCGACGGCGCGCCGGGTTGCTGTTTGGTTGAACGGCACAGAGCGCACGTTGAAGAGGAGGTCGACGCCCTCGTAGGACGGCCCCCGGGCGATGCGTTCCCCGGCCGCCTCCAGGCGGGTGGCGAGCGGGCTGGTGAGGTCGAACGGGAGCATGTCGGCCCGGCCGGCCGCGGCCGCCTCCACGGCCTGCTCGGCGTCGCCGATGATGGGCACCTCGATGGTGGCCACCGACGGCGGGCCGCGGAAGTAGCTGGTGTTGGCGTCGAAGCGGTAGGACACGCCCGGGATGTGTTGGACCAGGCGGTAGGGGCCCGATCCGATCGGCAGGCCGGGAGGCGAGGTCACTCCTGGCCGAAGGTTGCCCCACAGGTGGGCGGGCAGGATGGGCAGGTCGGCCAGGGGCTCGTCGACCAGTCCAGGGGCCGGGTGGCTCAAGGTGAGGACCACAGTCCGCTCGTCGGGGGTGGCCACGCTGATGATCGGCTCCAGGGGCGGGGTGAAGCGGGACTGGTAGTGCGATCTGACGTAGGCCAACGTGAAGGCGACGTCGGCGGCGGTGAGCTCCACCCCGTCCTGCCACCGCACACCGGGCGTCAGATGGATGGTGATGGTCTTGGCGTCGGGGCTGGTGCCGATCGACCTGGCCAGCCACGGCTGGGCCACGCCGTTGGGGTCCCGCCACAACAGGGTGTCGTAGATCAGGTTGACGAGGGGGTAGGCGGTGTCGAAGGTGTAAGGGGTGAGGGTCCCGTCGTCGCGGGGGAACGGGATCGTCAGCACCGACCCGGGCGGCGCTGCCGAGGCGCGACGGGCGGCGGCGGCGGCGTTGGGGGAGACCGTGAGCATCAGGAGCGCGGCCGCCACCACGGTCGCCCGGCCACCGGTCACCATCGTTGGGCATGGGCCTCGTCGGGCTTGGCGGTGAGGGCGGCGAGGCGGTCCGCGTCGATCGTCTCGTGCTCCAACAGCTCGGCGGCGACGCGATCGAGCACATGACGACTGCCGGTGAGGACCTCCCGAGCCCGCTGGTGGGCCTGGTCGACCAGACGGCGGACCTCGCGGTCGATCGATCTGGCAGAGTCCTCCGAGTAGGAGGGCGATCGGCCCTCCGCCTGGTCGTCGTAGCCGAGCGGGCCCATCTCCTCGCTCATGCCGTAGCTCCGCACCATGCGCCGGGCGATATAGCCGACGCGATCGAGGTCGGAGGCGCCCCCGGAGCACACCTCGCCGAAGACGACCTGTTCGGCGGCCCAGCCACCGAGCAGCCCGGCCATGCGGTCGACAAGCGTCGACTGCGACACGACCATCCGCTCGTCGTCGTCGATGAGGGTGCAGCGGCCGAGCGAGCCACCCCTCGGGATGATCGTCAGCTTGTGGAACGTCAGCGCCCCGGGAAGCTGGTTCGCTACCAGGCCGTGCCCGGCCTCGTGGTAGGCGACGATCCTTCGTTCCTCGGGGGACATGATCGTGGTGTGCGACCCGACGCCGTCGCCGGCCCGGTCGATGCCCTCCTCCATGAGGGCCATGGGCACAGCGGCCAGCCGGGCTCGTGCCGTTAGGAGGATGGCCTCGTTGACCACGTTCTCCAGGTCAGCGCCTGACATTCCAGGAGTAAGAGAGGCTATGGCGTCGAGGTCGACGTCAGGGGCGAGCGCCTTGGCTGCGGCGTAGAGCCCGAGGATGGCACGCCGCCCGGCGCGGTCCGGGAGGCTGATCGTGATCTGGCGATCGAAGCGGCCCGGGCGCACCAACGCGGCATCGAGCACGTCGGGGCGGTTGGTGGCGCCGATGACGATGACGGCCTGTCGGCCCTCGAAGCCGTCCATCTCGACAAGAAGCTGGTTGAGGGTGGACTCCCGCTCGGCGTGGTCGTTCCAGCCCCCCCGGCGGGCGCCGACGGCGTCGATCTCGTCGAGGAACACGATGGCAGGGGTGGTCGAGCGGGCCTCGGCGAACAGGTCCCGGACCCGGGAGGCCCCGAGCCCTACCCACACCTCCACGAAGTCCGTGGCCGACGCTGAGAGGAAGGCCGCGTTGGCCTCCCCGGCCACGGCCCGGGCCAGGAGGGTCTTGCCGCAGCCCGGCGGGCCCGCCAGGAGGATCCCTCGGGGGACTCGCGCCCCAAGGTCGTGGAATCGTGCCGGATCGGTGAGGTAATCCCGGACCTCGGCCAGCTCGGCGATCGCATCGCCGGCGCCGGCCACATCGGCGAATGTGACCCGATCGTCGACGGCGCTGTAGCGACGCCCCACGGAACGGGCCCGCATGGACAGGCGGCGCTGGCGGGCGGGGGCGCCCATGAGCCGGCTGAGTGCCTCCGACAGGTCGGACCCGGCGATGCCCTCTCTCTCCTCCCGTCCGGCCAGCAGCGCCGCCTCGTTGATCACGTTGGCCAGGTCGGCACCGGTGAGTCCGTAGGCCTTGGCGGCGATCGCTCCCAGGTCGGCGTCGGGACCGAGGACCGTACCTCGGGCATGGATCTCAAGGATGGCGCGGCGCCCCTCCTCGTCGGGGAGCTCAAGGCCAACGCTACGATCAAAGCGACCAGGGCGCAGCAAGGCGGGGTCGAGGGCGTCGGGCCGGTTGGTGGCGGCCAGGACCAGCACTCCCCTGGCGGCGGAAAAGCCGTCCATCTCCGTGAGGAGCTGGTTGAGCGTCTGCTCCTCCTCGTTTCGAGGACGTCCCGTCTGGGGCCCGGCGATGCGCGAACCACCGATGGCGTCGAGCTCGTCGATGAAGATGATGGCCGGCGGCGTGGCCCGGGCCTCGGCAAAGAGGTCGCGTACCCGTGACGCCCCCAAGCCGGTCAGGATCTCGACGAACTCGCTGGCGGCCACGGACAGGAACGCTGCGTTGGTCTCGCCGGCCAGGGCCTTGGCCAGCAGGGTCTTGCCGCAGCCGGGCGGCCCGTAAAGCAGCACCCCCTTGGGGACGTTGGCCCCAAGACCGGTGTAGCGCTCCGGGTCGACGAGGAAGGTCTTGATCTCCTCGAGTTCCGCGACCGCGGCCGCCTGGCCGGCGACGTCGGCGAAGCTCACCCGCTCCTCGGCTGTGAAACGCCGGCCGATGCTGCGGGAGCGAAGGGCGAGGCGCCGCTGGCGTTCCGGAGCCTCTCGGACCCGCGCCAAGGCCTGGGTCACCTCGGGTTGGGCGATGGCCGTCCGGCCGGCCCGGGCCGTGAGCAGGGCGGCCTCGTTCATGACGTTGGCCAGGTCGGCACCGGTCATCCCCGGCGATGCCGCAGCCACCAGGCCGAGGTCCACCGACGGCGACAGTGCCTTGTCGCGGGCGTGGACGTTGAGGATGGCCAGGCGGGCGTCCTCGTCTGGTGTGGCCAGCCCGATCGCCCGGTCGAAGCGGCCGGGACGCAACAGGGCCGGGTCGAGCACGTCGGGACGGTTGGTGGCGCCCAGCAGGATGATCCCCTCCGATGGGGAAAAGCCGTCCATCTCGGTGAGGATCTGGTTGAGGGCCTGCTCCTGCTCGGGATGGGAGGTGGTCGCCCCCGACTGTCCCCGAGACCGGCCGACCGAGTCGAGCTCGTCGATGAAGACGATGGCGGGCGCGTGCTCCCGGGCCTCGCGGAAAAGGTCTCGGACCCGCGATGCCCCCACCCCGACGTAGACCTCCACGAAGTCCGAGCCCGAGATGCTGTAGAAGCTGGCCTGGGCCTCTCCGGCCAGGGCCCGGGCCAGCATGGTCTTGCCGCACCCGGGTGGTCCGTAGAGCAGGATCCCTTTCGGCACCGCCGCCCCGACCTCGGTGAAGCGGGCAGGATCTGTAAGGAACTCCTTGATCTCGAGGAGTTCGTTGACCGCCTCGTCCTGGCCAGCCACATCGGCGAAGGTAACGCCGGAGTCGTCCCGCTCGCTCTTGCGAGCCCCACTGCGGATCGAGAACAACCCGCTGCCCCGGCGGTAGGAGATGATGAGGTACCCGAAGAGGAGGATGAGGATCAAGCCGGGCAGGAGGTAGCCGGCGACTCGGGCTACCTTCTTTGCCACCTGCTGGTTGACGACGGTCGGCACGTTGCTGGGGACGAGGATCATGAAGACGACATAGGTCTGCGACGTGGCGGTGAGCGGGACTCGGTAGTGCCCGAGCGACTTGTCGTCGCGCACGTACGTGCCGACGGCGTAGGAGTCCTCGTCGAGGATGGTGGCGCTCCTGACCCGCCCGTCGTTGATGTAGTTGACATAGGTGTCGATCCGCAGCGGGTCGCCGGTGACGTGGGGACGGGTGAGCTCCAGGGAGCCGAGGAAGGCACCGATCAGTACCAGCACGGCAACCGTGGTCCACAGCCCGAGCCGGCGCTTACGCTTTCTGCGAAACCCTGAGCCGCCCTTCCTTCTCTTATCGGCCACGCGCCCTCCTAGCAAGGCCCAACATTACCGCAGCGCTGATCCGCCGGTCCCATTCCTCCTGCACTGTGCAATTTGGAAGTTGTGGAGAAAGTGCCTCGATTGCGGGGCTGGGCAACGGGGTTAGGGTGCGCCATGGTGGTCGACTCGGGGACAAGCTCACCTGGCTGGGACCGATGTTCCACGGCACGAAGTGCCCTGGGTTTAGTGGAGACCTCCCGATTTCCGTCATTGGCGACTGAGGACCGCGGCACGTCGCTCGGCCTCGTTGGCCCGAACAACCTCCTCACGCGCTTGGGCGACCTCCTCCGCGAGTTCTTTGGGAGGAAGCCAGTCGACGTCAAGAGCGATGTCGGTCTCGTCAATATCGAGCATCGCGGCTATTATCCCGACAGCCATGGCGGCACCTTCGGCGGTGGTGCGGACTTGGGTGGTACCGACATCGGCGACCTCGATGACCCACCATCTGTCTTCGCGTTGAGCGGAGGCGTGAAACCTTCTCATTGAAGCCGACCTTTCGGGAGACAAGCAATCTGGTTCTGCATGGAGCGGACCAGCCCGAGCCTGGTGGTCAGATGGTTGGGGAGCGGAGCGAGATGCTGGGAGCCTTGCCAGACCTGATGGCCGCCCTTGTTGCGGATTGGGTGGCACCCGAGGTGTTCGAGCCGCTCGACCACATCCCGTCGACGCATCGGCGTCATAACGTCACTCTAGTCTAGTCCCCCTCTAGCCGCCTCTAGCCGCCGTCGATCATGATGAACGGCCCGATCCCTGACGGCAGGACCTCGGAGACGGGCTTGGGGCCGTTGGTGTCCTGGGGCCCGGGTCCTGGATCGTTCAAGATCCTTTTGGAGCGGTGATCGCGGGCCGCTCGATCACGCCGGGAGCCCCGAACCGGTGCCTACGCCAAATCGCTAATTGCGCCAGCAGGGGCTTTGGGCTGAAGTCGTACGGTGGCCGCAATCCGCGTGCTCGTGGCTGACTCCCAGCGTCTCGTGGGTGAGGCACTGGGGATCGCTCTCGACACCCGGCCTCATCTCGACGTGGTCGCCGAGTACCCGACGACGGGGCCGGGCGTGCTGCGGTCGGTCCATCTTTCGCGACCCGACGTGGTCGTTTTGGACTTTTGGTTGACTGGTATGAACGGACCGGCCACCACCAAGGCCCTCGGCTTACAGGCACCGGGCACCAAAGTGCTCTTGCTGTCGTGGATCACTGGACCTCATCAGGTGCAGGCCGCCCTGGAGGCAGGTGCCGTGGGCTTCCTACCGAAGTCGCTGACGTTCAGCCAACTCAACGAGGCTATCGGCCGAGCGTTCGAAGGTGAGGCGCTGGTCTTCGCCGACGAGTTGGCGGCGATGGTCTCCCGCATCGACGCCAGGTACGCTGAGGCCACTGCCCAGGAGGAGAGGCTGCTGACCCTCTCGGCGCGCGAACTCGAGATCCTCCAGTTCTTGAGTGAGGGGTGGAATGCCTTGAAGATTGGTGAGGAGCTCGGGATCCGCGTCGGAACCGTGAAAAACCATATCCATCACATCCTGACGAAGTCGGGGGCTCGGTCGCAGCTTGAGGTGGTCGCGATCGCTCGCCACACCGGGACCCTGCGCGGAGGGAGCCGCTTCCCGGGCTCGGGCTCTTGACTGCCACGCCACCGGCATCACGACGGCCGAGAGGTGCCAGGCACTTCCTGGCCGGGCTTGCTCTGGTTGCCCTCGTCGCCAGCGCAGCGTTCGGAGGCGACCTGTTCGGGGTGCGGGAACGTATACTCGGGTCCGTTACGGCCAGGCCGGCGGCGATCGGCCGGGTGGTGGGCGGGCTACCACCTGGGGCGGCCGCCTCCGCTCGGCCGGCCAAGACGGTCCTTCGCTCCCAGCCCTGGTGGCAGGGCGTGACCACTATCAATGGGGTGGGACAAAAGGTCCCGCCGAGGTTCATCATCGGCGACGGAGCCCTGCAGTGGCGGATCGTGTGGACCTGTGGGTCGGGGCACCTCACAGTCGACACGTCCGCTCAGGCCCGGCGTCCCCTGGTCTCGGCGAGTTGCCCCGGGACCGGTATCGGCTACGGCACCCAGACAGGCCCGATCGATCTCTCGGTCGACAGTGCTGGGGCCTGGCAGCTGCAGATCGACCAGGAGGTCGACGTACCCCTCGAGGAGGCGCCG
>JBOGGP010000121.1:0-7381 GCA_050744105.1 Acidimicrobiales bacterium | reverse complement strand
CGTGGAGTCGGCGAAGGACTTGAACCCCTTGAGGGTCAGCGACTTCAAGAACACGCCCCGGCGACGCTAGCCGGGCCCGGCGGTGCAGCCACGGACCTCGACGGGCCACGGCCACGGACCTCGACGAGCCACGGGCCACGGACCTCGACGAGCCACGGGCCACGGACCTCGACGAGCCACGGACCTCGACGGGCCACGGGCCACGGACCTCGACGAGCCACGGGCCACGACGAGCCACGGGCCACGGACCTCGACGAGCTACGGGCCACGACGAGCCACGGGCCACGGACCTCGACGAGCCACGGGCCACGGTTGGCGGGAGATTTGGACGGATCCAACCGTTTGGACGTTTTCGACGCTATAGCGGCGCGATCCGTCCAAATGGCTGGATCCGTCCAAACGACGGGTCTGCCACCGCCTCGTCAGGGCGGATCAGTCCAAAAAGGGGACCGAGTGACCACCAGCCCGGCCCTGCGGCCGCCGCGACCGGGATACCAAGGCGAGCGTTGCTTCGTTGACTGATTTTTTTGAGTATTCACGCTGGTCAAGACTCAACAGAGTCAACGAAGCAACGCTCGTCTTAGTAGCCACCTTCTTCCTGCTAGACCTGGCACTGGGGGCAGAGGAAGGTGCTGCGCCCGCCGGCCCTCAGCCGGACGATGACGTTCCGGCACCGGGGGCAGGCCAGGCCCTCCCGGTCGTAGACGTTGTGCAGGCCCTGGAAGGCACCGACCTCGCCGAAGAGGTCCCGGTACTGCTCGTCGGCCAGCGACGACCCACGATGCTTCACGGCGTCTTGGAGGGTCTCGACCATGGCCCGGTACAGGCGCCGGATCTCCTGGTTGGTCAGCTTGTCCGACGGCCGGTCGGGGCGCAGGCCGGCGGCAAAGAGGATCTCGTCGGCGTAGACGTTGCCTATGCCGGCGATGAAGCGCTGGTCCATCATCAGCGGCTTCAGCTTCGCCTGGCGGGAGGTGAGCATGTTGGCAAAGCGGGTCCAGGCCATCTGCTCTTCGAGGGGGTCGAATCCGAGGTGGGCCAGCTCGGGTATCGCCTCGTCGAGCTTCGCCGAGGAGGTGACGAAGATCTCCCCGAAGGTCCTCGGGTCCACGAAGCGCAGCTGGGCACCTGTTCCGAAGCTGAAGATCACATGGGTGTGCTTGACCACGGCGGCGTTGGCGTCGCCCCGCAGGAGCTGGCCGCTCATTCCCAGGTGGACGATCACCACGTCGTCGCCGTCGAGCTTCAGCAGCAGGTACTTCCCCTTGCGGATCGTTCCCTCCAGCTTGCGGCCCTCGACCCTGGCGACGAACTGCGCCGGGTCAGGGTGGCGCCTGACGCTGCGGGACCCGATCACCTCCACCTTCTTGATCCGCTTGCCGACGAACTCCCGGTCCAGGTCGCGCCGGATCGTCTCGACCTCGGGCAGCTCGGGCATGCCGCTCAGTCCCGGCCCGGGCGACCGGTACCGGCATGCGCCGGCTGGCGACCGGGCTCCGGCGCCACTCCGGGCCCCGTGGCATCACGCAATCCCTCCCAGGCCAGCCGGGCGGCGGCCTGCTCGGCCTGCTTCTTGGACCGGCCGCGGCCCTGCCCGCGCAGGAGCCCGCCGACGCGGACGGAGGCCTCGAACTGCTTGGCGTGGTCCGGACCCTCCTCGCTCGAGGAGTAGGCGGGGAGCTGGTCGAGGCGCTGGGCGCACAGCTCCTGGAGACGGGTCTTGTAGTCCTGGCCACCGGGACCGGCGGCGGCCTCGCCGATCCGGCCTCCGAGCAGGTGCATGACCAGTTCGGCCGCCGCCGCCATGCCCCGGGCCAGGTAGACGGCGGCGATCACGGCCTCCAAGGCGTCGGCCAGGATCGAGGCCTTGGCCCGGCCGCCAGTGCTGTCCTCACCCTTGCCGAGCCGTACGGCATTGCCCAGGCCCAGCTCGGCGGCCACCTCGGCCAGGGCCGCCGTGCTGACCAGCGCTGCCCTGATCTTGGCCAGCTGCCCTTCGGCCATGTCGGGGTAGGAGCGGTAGAGGTGGTCGGTGACCACCAGGCCGAGCACGGTGTCCCCGAGGAACTCGAGGCGCTCGTTGGACGACGCCCCCAGGTGCTCGGCGCACCACGAGCGATGGCACAGGGCGTGGTCCAGCGGACCAAGCTGATCCTCGCCCCAACCGATACGCGCCGCCAGGGTGGCGAGCTGGCCGCCGCCGCGCCCCTCGTCCTCGCCCCCGCTCCCCGCCTCGCTCCCAAGCCCGCCCCCCGCCTCGCTCCCAAGCCCGCTCCCGAGCTCGCCCCCGCTCCCGAGCTCGCCCCCGAGCTCGCCCCCGCTCCCGAGCCCGCCCTCGCTCCCGAGCCCGCCCTCGCTCCCGAGCTCGCTCACTTGACCAGCAGCTTGGCCACCACGTAGTCGGCGGCGTCGCGAACGGTTCTCAGATCCTCGAGGTCCTCGTCGTCGATGCGGAATCCCGCAGAGTGCCGGCCCAGGTCCTCTTCCAGGGCCTCCACCAGCTCGATCAGCGCCAGTGAGTCGGCGCCGAGGTCGTCGCCGAAGGACGCGTTCTCGGCGACGGAGGCCGGATCGATCTCGAGGATGTCGGCCAGGCTGGAGCGGATGAGGTCCAGGACCGCCTGGCGGTCGAGCGACGGCTCCTGCGCCGGGGCAGGGACTGCGGCCGGCACCTGGGCAGGACTTGTCTCGGCTTCCAAGGGTCTGAGGTCCTCTGATGGGGGGAGGGGGCGATGGGGAATCTACCGCTCGCGGCCGGTGCCGCGGCGCCTGCGCCGAACGTCGGCGAAGCCCTCGCCTCGGTCGGGCGGGCCCGGCCACGTCGCTCAGGTGGCGAGGGCCTCCTGGAGCTGGGCGACCAGGCGGTGGCGCACCGAGTCGTGGGCCACCTTGACGGCACTGACGATGGCGCCGGCGCGCGACGAGCCGTGGCTGACGACGCATACCCCGTCGATGCCGGCCAGGAGCGCCCCCCCGTAGGTGTCGGGGTCGAGCTGGGCGGCCAGTGGGGCCAGGGCCGGGGCCAGCGTCCTGGCCGCCTGGCGGGCGGCCTCACTGCCGTTCATGGCCTCGAGCACGGCGTCGACGACGGTCCGGACCCCGCCTTCGAGGGTCTTGAGCACCACGTTGCCGGTGAACCCGTCGGTGACCACCACGTCGACCCGCTCGGACATGACGTCGCGGCCCTCCACGTTGCCCATGAACCGTACCGCCGGACCGGCGGCGCCGCCGGCCAGGAGGGCATGGGCCTCCTTCACCACGCCGGTGCCCTTGGAGTCCTCCTCCCCGATGGAGAGGAGGCCGACCCGTGGCTCGGCGATGCCGAAGCGGTCACGGCAGTACGCCGATCCCATCTGGGCAAACTGGACCAGCCACGCCGCGCTGCACTCGGCGTTGGCGCCGGCGTCGAGCAGCACCGTGGGGGTCGAGCCGGGGACGGGGATGGAGGTGGCGATGGCCGGGCGGCCGAGCCCCTTCAGCCGTCCGATGCGCAGCAGCGCGGCCGCCATGGTCGCCCCCGTGTTGCCGGCACTGACCATGGCGCACGCCCGGCCGTCTCGTACCGCCTCGGCGGCGCGCACCAGGGAGGAGTCCTTTTTGGCCCGGACGGCCCGCCCGGCGTCCTCGTGCATCTCGATGACCTCGAGGGCCGGGATCACCGGCAGCCCCGCACCCTCCAGGCGCCGGGGGTCGCCGACCAGGGCAACGGGTACCCCGAGCTGGTCGGCGGCCTGGCGGGCGCCGGCGACGATCTCGTCAGGGGCCAGGTCGCCACCCATGGCGTCGACCGCCACCGGAGGCCCCGCCGCGGCCAATGTCAGCCGACGTCGACGGCCTGGCGGCCCTTGTACCACCCGCACGTCGGGCACACCACGTGGGGCACCTTGGCCTGGCGGCACTGCGGGCACAGGCTGCGGGGCGGCACCGACAGGGTCCAGGCGCTGGCCCGCCGGCTCCGGCTCTTGGCCTTGGAGGTCTTCTTCTTGGGTACGGCCATCGTTGGCACTGCTCCGGGCAGGGCGAGCGGCGCTCGCGGCAGGCCGACGATACTAGTCGAGACGGCCTGACCGACGCCGGCCCCCGGGCCCGGGCGATGCCGTCCCCCCCAGGGCGTCCAGCCCGGCCCAGCGGCTGTCGCCGCCGGCCTCGGGGCACGAGCACGCACCGTCGTTGCGATCGGCCCCGCAGGTGGGGCACAGCCCGAGGCAACCGGGACGGCACAGCGGGGCCAGGGGTAGGCCGAGCAGCACCGCGTCACGGACGCAGGGGGTCAGGTCGAGGAAGTCGAGGGCGAGTGGGTAGGTCTCGTCGTCGGGGCCGCCGTGGCCGGCGCCGGCCTGGCGAGGGGCGTACAGCTCGGCCACCTCGGCCACCAGCCGACCGTCGACGGAGCCCAGGCAGCGCCGGCAGTCGCCGCGCCACGGGGCGGTGACCAGCCCCGAGACGAAGACTCCCCCGCTCACCACCTCCAGGACGACGTCGGCCTCCACCTCGGCACCCTCGGGCACCACCGTTCCGCTGAGCACCAGGCCGACGGCGGCCTGGTCGGGGTCGGCCGGCGGGACCACGCCTCGGCGGTGCTCCGCCCGGCGGGCCCCGGGGGCGCGCCGCAGGCTGGCAATGGGGACGAGGAAAGGGTTCACGATGATCCTCGGAACGTTGGTGGATCCTCCCGCCGGCGGCCGGGCCGGGGGTGCCTGCAACTCGACGCCTGGTGGGCGAGAGCCTACCGCCGGTCCTGGTCGAAGAAGGCGTCGGGGCCACCGAGGGTGTCCTCGCCGGCGGCGGCGCCGGCGATGGCCCCGTCGAAGGCGCCCACCACCGGGGGCTGGGCGGCCGAGAGCTTCTGGCGGCCGGCGTGCACCGTCTTGGCCGTTCGGTCGAGGACGATCTCGAAGGCAGCCAGCTTCTGGTCGCAGTAATCCTCGGCCTCCAGCCGCAGGCGGGACGCGTCCTCCTCGGCCGTCTCCACCAGGCGCCGGGCGGTGTGGCTGGCCTCCCGGACGATCTCGGTGCGCTGCACCATCCTCTCGGCCCTGAGGCGGGCTGCCTCGAGGATGTCCTCCCCCTCCCTTTGCACCTTGTGGAGGTACTCCTCCCGTTCCTTGATCATCCACCGGGCCTGCTTGACCTCCTGGGGCAGGCGCTCGGCGGCGTTCTCGAGCATCTCGAGGACCTCGTCCTTGTTGTCGAGCTTGACCGAGGACGACAGGGGCAGGGTCCTGGTGGCGGCGACCAGCTCGATCACCCGTCTCAACAGGATCTCGGTGTCCGCCGGCTCGGGCCGGTCGTCCAGGTTGGTCACGCAAATTTCTCCTTGAGCGCTATGAACACCGGCCCGGGGACCATGCTGCCGATCCGGCCCGCCCCGCCGCAGCGGGCGAAGTCCCGCACGAACTTGGACGCCACGAAGGAGTGCTCCGACGCCGACGGGATGAACAGGGTCTGCACACCGGCCACCGCCTTGTTGATCTGAGCCTGCTGCAGCTCGGCCTCGGCGTCGGAGGCCACCCGCAGGCCCTTGACGATGACGTCGGCCCCGACCAGGCGGGCCAGGTCGACCACCAGGGCGGAGAAGGAGCGCAGCTCCACGTTCCGCAGGTGGGCCAGGGACTCAGAGATCATGGCGGCCCGCTCGTCCAGGGTGAACAGGGGCGGCCCCTTCTGCGGGTTGCGCATGGGGGCCACGACCACCCGGTCGAAGAGCACGGCGGCCATCTCGACGATCTCGAGGTGCCCGTTGTGGAAGGGGTCGAACGACCCCGGGTACAGGGCGACCCTCACGTCCCCCCTTTCGGCTGGGTGCGGGTGCCCGGCGAGGGGTCCGGGCGGGCGACGGTCACCACGGTAGCGCCATAGCACCTGACCCGCAGGGTCTGCCACGACGGCCCGAGGTCGAGCTCGGCTCCGCTCTCCAGCACGACCAGGCCGGCCCAGGCCGCCAGCGCCCCGGCCAGATCCGACCAGCGGTCGAAGCGGTAGGGGGGATCGGCCAGCACCAGGTCGGCACGGGCCGTCGGCGGCCGCCCGGCGGCCCAGGCCAGGGCGTCGGCCCGCACCACCGCGGCGCGCCCGCCGGCACCGACCACGGCACCGACCACCTCCAGGTTGGCTCTGATGGCGTCGAGGGCGGCCCTGTCAAGTTCGACGAAGGTGACCGAGCCGGCGCGGCGCGACAGGGCCTCCACCCCGAGGGCGCCGCTGCCGGCGAAGAGGTCCACCACCACGGCACCGTCGAGGTCTGTGATGCACGACAGGGTGTCGAAGATGGCCTCGCGCACCCGGTCGGAGGTGGGCCGGGTGACCCGACCCGCCGGGGCCCGCAACCGCCGGCCCCGGGCCTCCCCGGCAACCACGCGCACGGCCCAGGGTACCCGACACCGACCGGCAGCGCCCCCGCCCGCCTCCTGGCCCCCGATCAGCTCTTGAACAGGAACTCCCTGTCGTCCTCGTCGACCAGGGCCTTGATCTCCTCGGCCAGATCCGGGTTCTGGGACAGAGTAGGGTCGCCGGTGGCGAGGTCGAAGGCGGTGGAGCGGGCCGTGGCCACCAGTTCCCTGTCCCGGCGCAGGGAGGCCAGCTTGAGGTCGGTGGATCCCTTCTGGCGGGTGCCGAGGATCGTCCCCTCGCCCCGCAGGTCCAGGTCCACCTCGGCCAGCTCGAACCCGTCGGTCGAGCGCTCGAGCGCGCCCAGGCGCTCCTCGGCCTCGGGGGTGGCCGCGCCCGACAGCAGGTAGCACCACGACGCCGCCGCCCCCCGGCCCACCCGGCCCCGCAGCTGGTGCAGCTGGGCCATGCCGAAGCGCTCGGCGTCCTCGACGACCATGACCGTGGCCGCCGGCACGTCCACGCCCACCTCGATGACCGTGGTGGCGACGAGGACGTCGAGGTCCCCGGACCGGAAGGCGATCATCACCGCCTCCTTGTCCCGGGCCGGCAGCTGGCCGTGGAGGAGGCCGAGACGCAGCCCGGGCAGCACCTCGGCGGCCAGGCGCTCCATCTCCTGCCGGGCGGAGCGGGCCTGGAGCCGCTCGGAGCCGTCGACCAGCGGGCACACGACGTAGGCCTGGTGGCCGGCGGCCACCTCCTCGCGCACCCGGGCCCACGCCGCCTCCTCGTCGAGCGGTCCCCTCGCCCACAGGGTCGTGGTCGGGGTCCGGCCCGGGGGCAGCTCGTCGAGGACTGTGGTGTCCAGGTCGCCGTAGACGGTCATGGCCGCGGTGCGGGGGATGGGGGTGGCCGTCATCACCAGCACGTCGGGCACGGCGGCGTCTCCCTTCTCCCGCAGGGCCGAGCGCTGCTCCACGCCGAAGCGGTGCTGCTCGTCGATGACGACGACACCCAGGCAGGCGAAGCCGACCGACTCGGTGAGCAGGGCGTG
>JBOGGP010000120.1:0-7415 GCA_050744105.1 Acidimicrobiales bacterium | reverse complement strand
GGAATTCATTGATACCTGCTACCCGGCCGCCAAGCCCGGGGCACGGCCGGCAGCAGTTGGCGGGCGTGGGCGGCGAGCAACGGGCCCAGGGCGTCGGCCCGTGCCTGACCGCTGGGAGCCCGGTGCCTACCACGCAACTTCCCCGCCTGGGAGACTGCCAGCTTGACGGCCGTTCCGATCACGTGGGCTGCCGCTAGGCGGCGGGCGGCAGCGGGCCCGCGGGTGGCCTGGTACCAAGTGTAGGTGGCTGCAACAATGTTTAGTTCACGTTCGAGGGGTTGCCACATCTGGGCCGCCCCCGCGTTGCCGACGTGGACAATCTCGACAGAGGGATCGAGCTGTAGGCGCCAACCTCGTTGCTGAAGTCTCCAGCACAGGTCCATGTCCTCGGTGTACATGAACCATCGCTCGTCGTAGGGGTCCTGACCGGCCAGGGCGGCGCTGCGGATGCAGTGCACCGCTCCGATGGCCCACGCGCCGGGCAACTCCTGGTGCCGATCGTGTAGTGCGACGCCCTCAAGCCAGAGAATACGGCCCAGGGGGCCGCGACGGAGCCGGTGCGGGACCAGGCCGAGGACCAGGGCCAGGAGAGGGCTCGGGAAGCGATGGACGGAGTGCTGAAGGCGCCCGTCAGCGTACCGCAGCCGGGGAACGACCAGGCCAAGGTTGGGATCCCGGTCCAGGTCGGCGACCAGGCGGGCCAGGGATCCCGGGGGCGGGTCGGTGTCGGGGTTGAGAGCCACAAGGGCAGGGGCCGAGGTATGCCCTAGGGCTAGGTTCATGGCTCGGGCGTAGCCGACGTTGGTCGAGTTGCGCCGAACCTCGACGAACCCGTGGCCCTGGGCCACCTTGACGCTGTCATCCGAGGAGGCGTTGTCGACCACCACTATCTCGGCGCGTAGGCCGCCGAGCGCGTCAGGCAGGGCCGTTAGGCAGCGGTCCAGCAGTGGGGCGGTGTTCCACGACACGACACCGACCCGAACGTCGTAGCCGCCCTCTCGACGCCGCGCTGCGGTGCTGGCCGCGGTCACGGCAACGGCTCGGCTACTGCTTGGAGCAGTTCGGCGACGCGGTCGCTCAGGGCATACCGCTGTGCCACCCGGGCGCGCCCGGCTTCGGCACAGCGGGATCGGAGACGGTTGTCGGTGATTAGCCGGGAGAGCGCCTCGGCTAGCGCCGTCGCATCGCCGGGAGGCACCAGGAGGCCGGCTCCGCCCAGCACCTCGGGGGTGCCCCCATGGTCCGCGCACACCACCGGGACCCCAACGCTCATGGCTTCGAGCACCGAGAGTCCGACTCCCTCGGGCTCCGTGCTCGCCGTCACCGCAGCTGTCCATCTGCGGACCCGCTCAAGGGGAGCCGCGAGGTGCCCCACGAAGCGTACCCGGTGCGCCAAGCCGGCGGCGTCGGCCTGCGAATGCAGGGCGGCCACATAGCCGTGGTCCTTGGGCAGCGCTTCGCCGACGAGCTCGACCACGACGTCGGGCGAGTCCATGCGGGACAGGGCCTCAAGGAGGACGTGCTGCCCCTTGCCGGGGGTCAGGGCGGCCACGCAGCCAAAGACCGGCGGGTAGGGCGCAGGGGCCGGGGAAGGTTCGATGGGCCAAGGCGTGCCATTGGGCACGACGCGCGCCTCCAGCCCGGCGCCCGCCAGCGCCTCGGCAGCGGCGTCCGAGATTGTGATGGCCCGAGCCACGACGCCCCCCAGCCGTCGAATCAGGCGAACCCGGTCCGGTCGGCGCACGACCTCGTGGATGAGCAGGACCACCGGCGCCCGGGGCCGCGCCAAGGCGACGGCTGGCAGGCCAAGGAGGCCGTTGACCAGGATCCTGTCGGTCCCCGCTCTGGCGCGAAAGAGGGCAACGGCCACCCGAAGGCTCCGGATACCTAGGCGTAGGGCGGCCAAAGCACGGGGGCCTGCTGGCAGCCCCAGGTGGGGTATGGTCACTGTCGTCACGCCCGCAGCCAACAGGTCCTCGACAAGTGGTCCGGTCGGGCAGAGGCAGCGGACTTGCCAGCCTTGCCCAACCGCCGAAAGGACCAACCTCTTGAGGACCAGTTCGGCCCCGCCTCGGTGACTGGCGGGAGCCAGGACGACAAGGCTGGGCCCGGCCGGCTCCGTGTGCATCCGCCCCCTAGAGCCCACTTGCAGGATCCTGGAGCCGCCGGGCGACGCGCTTGAGGATCTCGGTGGTTGAGATGCCGCTGGTGTAGGGCACCGTGCGCAAGATCCCGAGTTCGAGGGGGACATGGTAAAACCTGTCCAGCAGGTCGGGATCCAAGTCGTTCCCGTGGGCCACCAGATCGAGGCGGTGGCGGTCGAGCCACCGTCGGTCGACGCAGAGCGGGGCGTTGGGCAGTACCTCGTCCACGTAGCGGCACCCGGCCACTACCCCGAGTCGTTCGCTCATGCTAAGGATCGGGAGACGCTTGTAGGTGGCCACGTCTGGGTCGCTGTGTACTCCCACAACCAGGAAGTCCCCCAACGCTCGGGCCTGGCGGAGGAATTCCACATGGCCCAGGTGGAACAGGTCCCCCACCACGTCGGCGTAGACGCGGGTCACGCGATGACCTCGAAGAGCCGGTCGATCGCGCCCTCGTTGATGGCCGACCCCATGTTGGCCACCCGGAACATCTGACTTCTCAGCGTACCCTGGCCGTGGTACGTCACGAACCCGTGTGCCATGGCGGTGACGAAGAGCCGGTCGGGGTCACGCCCTCCCAGGTGGAACGCAGTAAGGACATGGGACCGGGCGTGCTCGTCGACAACAGGATCAAATTGTCGTTGTCCGACGGCCCACACATGGCGGGCCAGGCGCCGGTAGCGCGCCGGGCGATCCTCGGCGGCCAGGAGGTCAAGGGCGGTATCGAGGGCCACGAACGCCTGGACGTTAGGGGTAAAGGGGAGCCCATCGGCATAGGCCCCGACGTCCAGCACCGGCACCGTGGCGTGGCGGGGGAGTCCCTTGGCCCAGACCACTCCGGCGACGCCTGGCAGCGACTCCAGGCACTTGTTCGAGTTGAAGCAGATCACGTCGGCACCCACGTCCACCCGGTGCACACCGAAGGAGCTCACGGCATCGACGAACAGCCTCGTGTCGGTGGCCCGGCAAAGCCCTGCGATCTCCGCCAGGGGGTTGAGGAGCCCGGTGGTCGTCTCGTGGTGCACCACTGCGACCCAGTCGAAATGCCGTTGCCGGACAATCTGTTCAAGTTGGCCTAGGTCGGGTGGGCGACCGAGGTGGGCATCCAACTCCACCGCCTCCACCCCGGTTAGCAGACCCAGCGTGTCAAGGATCCGCTGGCAGTAGGCTCCATTGTTGACGACCAGGACGCAGCCCCTGACGAAGCTGCACAGCGCAGCCTCCACGGCCAGCGTGCCCCCGCCATGGAGGAGGCTGACCTGGTAGTGCGCCCCTTGGATCCGCGACAGCCCGGTCAATGTGAGCAGGCGGGCCCTTATACTGAGATCCAGTTCCTCGAACTCAGGTTGGCGATGACACAGCTCGACGTTGAACAGGCCCTCAGGAATCGCCGGATCCAGGTTGACCGGGCCCGGGTTGAATAGGACCTGAGACCGGCGGGGCAGCGCCACGAAGCTCAGGCGCCCCGCCGGGCGGCGAGGATCGAGCGGATCTCGGCGGCGTTGACCGCCGGCTCGACATCGACCCGTGGGGGCCGCCCATCCCTGGTGATTGGTATGACCTCGGTCACGCCCGGGTAGGCGGTTTCGAGATGTGCACAGGCCTGGCCACCGACGGATTCGTGGCCGCCGTTGTCTAGAACATAGTGGTAAAGGTTGGGAGGCCCGTAGTCGCGGAGGGTGTGGGTTGTCCCCATGCTCATGAGCAGCGCACCGTCTCCGTTGACGACGACCACCTGGGCGTCGGTGCCCAGCGCGATACCGAGCCCGATGGCGGGGGCCATGCCCATGCTGCCCTGCATATAAAATACGTGGTACCGGTCTAGTGCCACGGCGCGCACGGCCCGGCTGATGAAGCCCGTCGAAGCCACGTAAATCGCGTCGGCCCCATGTGTAGCAAGGATTCGTCGGATCGCTTCGGCCCTACTGCTCATTGTTGTCACCCCCCACGAGAATCGCCTCGTTCCAAGCCATCAACTCGATCAGCTGGCTGTCAATGGCGCCCATGACCCGGTGCTGGGGCAATCCGTGGCGATGTCCGACGACCAGCGTGGGCCTCAGGTCATACGGGATGCACAGCGAAGTAAGCGGGTTGACCGTATGCCCGAGACCCGCGTTCTGAAGATAGACGCACGGTTTGCGCCCGGCCAGCACGCTCCCAGCGGCGATGGCGACGGCTTCGGCCTCCCAGGTGGCGGTTACGTGCATTCCAGGTGGCAGCACCTCCAGTTCACTGATGAACCTCTTTAGACCGCTGTCAGGAACCCCAGTGAAGAAGTCGTGGCCCTCGCTGAGCAGGATCTCGAGTAGTCCCTTATCGGACGTAACGTTCCTCATTACTCTTCAGCTCCTCGACGAAGATGAGTTGGAACACCGCGTCCATCGATACCACCAACTCATTGGCATCGGCGAGGCGGCGGCCGGCCATGATCGCCGAGAAAGTCTCGCGCAGCGCGCGCACGATCGACCGGACGCCGTAATTGGCGAAGATGACGAGACGGAATCCCACCTGCTCCAGTTCGGGGTAGGTGACCTCGTTATAGGTAGTAGGCACGCATACCAGGGGTGTCTCCTCGGACTTGTACCAGGACCGGGCGAACTCCAGCACGGGCCCCGGGTCGGTCCCCTTGTGATGGATAAGGATCCCGTCGACACCAGTGTCGGCGTAGGCTTTTGCTCGCTCCAGGGCCATTGCCAGGCCCAGCCCCTTGTTGAGTGCCTCTGTCCTTGCGATGACGGCAAAGTCCGTATCATGGCGCTTCTCAAGGGCGGCTTGGAGCTTGCCACAAAAGGTGCTTTCCTTTTCAAGTTCCTCTTGCATACCCTCGTAAAAGGAGCATCGTTTCGGATAGGGATTGTCCTCGATGCAGATCCCGCTGGCTCCGGCCTTCTCGAATTCCCGGACCAGCCGGATGGTGTTTATAGCGTTGCCGCCACCAGCATTTCCGTCCACCAGGACAGGGATGCCAACGCGGTCGACGATCTTCGAGACGACGTCGACATAGTCCTGGGTCCCGAGGATATCGGCGTCTGGCAGGCGCGCCGCGGCGTGCACCTCGAAGCTGGAAATCCAGAGCGCGTCTGCTCCACTCTCCTCGGCAATCTTGGCACCCAGGGCATTATGTACACCTATCGCGGTGGCGCTCGAACTGTCGAGCAACAACTCCTTGATCGTGCTAGCGGGCACTCGCAGCATCTCCATCTGGTTTGGGGTTGGCAGGGTCCTGTCGGCAGGCCAGGGCAATCGGGATGTGCTTGCCTGGGTTAACGAGCAGGACCCAAAGTTATACCCGCAACCCGATGGACCGGTAGACCGCCGTCGTGGCGGCCGCCGTTGCCCTCCAGCTTAGATGGCGGACCTGTCGTTGCCCGGCGGCGGCGAGGGCCAGTCTGCGCTCCTCGTCGTCGAAGAGCTCTCGCACCGTTCGGGCCAGGTGCGCAACGTCACCAGGCCCCACCAGCTCTGCCCCCTCCCCGAGGATTTCCGCTAACGCTGGGATCCTCGTAGCCACCACCGCCGCTCCGCAGGCCATGGCCTCTACGGGCGGAAGACCGAAGCCCTCGTACAGGGAAGGGTAACATACGACCGTTGCCGCACGGTAGAGTCCGGCCAGGTGGCCTGCGGGCACGTACCCGAGGGCCCGCGCCTCGGGCGGTATGGGTACGGTGGTGTCTCGGCGGGCTCCGGCCAGCACCAAGGGTACGCCTGCCTCACGGCAGGCCGCCGCTAGAGCGGGCACGTCCTTTCTTGGTTCGATGTTGCCGACGTGGAGTACGAACCGATCTGCCAGGCCATATCTGGTTCGTACTGCCTGGACGGTCTCACCGGGGGCGGGGACCAGGTCGGTGCGGGGTGCCAAGGGGATGACGACCGAGTCCCGCCCGAATCGGGCTTTGACTCTCTCCGCGGTGAAGTGCGACATGACGATCAGCGCATCGGCGCGCCGGGCGCTGGCTGTCACCAAGAGCCGCTCGCCGCGAGCCCGGACCCTTGAGTTGGACCACGGGACGTCGAAGACGGACAGATCGTGGATGGTCGCCACCGTTGGAGAGCGGCGCCGCCGCGGCAGGTCGACATCGAGCCCGTGAACGAGGTCCGCCGGACCGAGATCCCTGGCGCCCGCGACGGCCCGGCTAACGCCGTCTGCGCGCCTGCGCACTAGAGGCGCGATCCCTGGTGGGAGGTCACCTACGACGTCGTCTTGCACTGCGGCGAAAAGGGCGCAGTCCATTGTCCCGGCAAGCTGGCGCAGCAACTCCCTGATATAGGTCTGCACCCCGCTCCCTCCTGGCCGCAAAGCCAAGGCGTTGAAGGTTATTCGGGGTCGCATACGGCGACCGTGCCGAGCAACAGCCACGTGAACAGGTCCATCGGGTAGATCTCGAAGAAGGTCGCCACCGCGGAGGCGACCACTGCCGCCAGGACAAAGGCGCACACCCCGTCGGCGAGGGCCGCGTCGCGCCCCTGCAGTCGACCAGATGTCTGGTGGCACGAGACGGCGGCGGCGACCAAGAATATCACCAGCAACCACATGCCGACGACGCCGAACTCGTACAGAGTCTTGTAGTAGTAGTTGTCCGGTTGGTAGGTGGCTGCAACGACGGTCCCTGAGGTACCCGAAGGCGGCGCCGAGCCCTGGACCTGCAGAGCCGCTACTCGCGCCGCGGCGGCACCCGTCGCCCCGATCCCGGCTCCGAGGGGATGGAGCAGCACCTGATGGATGTTGGCCGCCCACCCGTTGGCCCGTTGTCCCAAACTCCGGTTGGACAGCGCTGTCGAGGTTATCCCAGCGGGAAGGTACAACGGGACCAGGAGCGCCGGGGGCAGGGCGAGGAGCAGGGTGCGGTGGCGCCTGAGTCCAATATAGAGCCACCCCACGCCGACCCCAAGCCAGGCGCCCCTTTCGAAGGTGAACAGGAGGCTGCCGAGCAGGACCGGGAGTGATGCGACGAACAGGCGGTTTCGAGCCCGGTGAGGCTCGGTTAGGGCCTGGCTTACCCCCAGAATGAGAACGACCATTAAGAAATAGGCGAATGGAGACTGGTAGCTGAAGGTGCCGAATGACCGAAGATGGCTGCCGGTAAAGCGGATGGTGGAGTTATACTGGTAACCGAGGGCGTGCAATCTGGCAAATCCCAAGGCCTGCTGGGCCAATCCGAACGCCCCGGCAAACGAGCCCGTCGCCATGAGGATGGTCACCAGTCGGTCCCGTTCCCGGGGATCGGGAGGGCACCGCCAGATTGCCCACGCCAACAGGATGTAGAAGTAGTC
>JBOGGP010000119.1:0-7419 GCA_050744105.1 Acidimicrobiales bacterium | reverse complement strand
CGCTGGCGGTCACCAGGTGGGTGGCGGTGTTGCTGGCGCTGTCGTACAGCCACGTCTGGTTGCCGGTGGCGTCCGAGCTCGAGTAGAGGTCGACCTCGCTGGCCGAGCCGATCAGGGCCAGCCGCTGGCCGTTGGCCCCGCCGTCCCACACCTTGACCTGGTGCGACCCCGAGAGCAGATCCGTCACACTGAGGCCGCGGCCAGGAGAGCCGGTCGAGCCCACCAGTCCCGAGATGTCGGGGAGGCCCAGGTTGGCCGTCCACTCGATAATGCCGGTGAAGCTGTCGACAGACGGCTGCTCGGCCCGGGCGACGAGCTGGTCAGCACTCTGGGGTGGGAGAGTCGGCGAAGCGCTGGCCGGGAGCGTAGGCAGCCACGCGCCGACGCCAATGGCCCCGGCCAGGGCCACGGGGACGAGGTAGCGCCAGCGGCGGCGAGCGGACGGGGCGGACATGTGGTCCAGCCTACGGCGAAGGTGTGACGGTTGCGCCTCGCCCCGGTCGATCCGGCCCGCCACGGAGGTACGCGACCAGGTGCTCGCCGGGCGGGATCTCGCCGACCGCGGCACGATGGAGCTCGCGAGCCTCGTGCACGGCGGCGCGCCGGACCACGCGGCCGTCCTCGACCACCCGGGACTGCAGGGCCCGGTTAGGGCCTGGCGGGGGCTTCACGTCGGTGGCGACGAGATCGGCCCACCCGGGCTCACGGATCCGCCAGGCCCACTTGCGGCCGCCCACGTCTGACTTGCCCGGCGACTGCTTGGCCACCGGCCGCAGGTCGCCATGGTCGTCCCCGACGGCCACCAGCTTGTACACGAACCCCGCCGTCGGGTGGCCGAGCCCGGTCACCAGGTTGGTCCCCACGCCGTAGCTGTCGGCGGGAGCGTCGGCCAGGGCGGCCAGGGCGTGGGTGTCTAGGTCGCCGGTGACCACGATACGGGTGGCGGCCGCGCCGAGGTCGTCCAGCAGGCGACGGGCCCTCCAGGTCTCGGCCACCAGGTCCCCCGAGTCGATGCGCACCGCGTCGAGCCCGTCGCCGGCGGCGGCCACGGCGTTGGCGATGCCGCCGGCCGGGTCGAACGTGTCGACCAGCAGCGTGGTGCCCGGACCCAGCGAGGCCACCTGAGCGCGAAACGCCTCCCGCTCGGACGGGTGGGCCAATACGAAGGCGTGGGCCACCGTCCCCGCCGTGGGGATCCCGTAACGCCGGCCCGCCTCCAGGTTGGACGTCGACGCGAAGCCACAAATGTAAGCCGCCCGGGCGGCGGCCACCGCCGCCGCCGGATCGGTGCGCCGGCTGCCCATCTCGATCACCGGCCGGCCCCCGGCGGCCTCCACGATCAGCGCGGCGGCGGAGGCGACAGCGGAGTCGTGGTTGAGCACCGACAGTACGAGGGTCTCGAGCAGGACTGCCTCGCCGAAGGAGCCCTCCACGGTCAGCACCGGCGAGCCGGCGCTGTAGGGCTCCCCTTCCGAGTAGGCGTCGATGCTCCCGGCGAAGCTGTGGCCAGCAAGCCACCCGAGGGTGTCGGCCGACACGATGCCCTCGGCCGCCAGCCAGTCCAGCTCGGGAGGGCCGAAGCGAAACCTCTCGACGGCGTCGAGCAGGGGGCCGAGGCCGGCGAATACCCCGAAACGGCGGCCAGCGGGGATGGCGCGGGTGAAGACCTCGAAGACGGCGCGGCGGGCGGCCACGCCCGAACGGAGGGCGGCGTCGAGCATGGTCAGCTCGTAGCGATCGGTGAGCAGCGCGGTCGACGGACCGGCCGGGCCCAGAGGCGACCGGTCGACCGCCGGGCGGTGCATCAGCGACCGGCCCGCTGCCGGCCGGCCCGGCGCCCGCCTTGTCCCGGCAGCCCGGACCGGGAGGCCTCAGCCGGCGCCGCCGCCAGCCGGTCCCGGCGCAGCTCGTCGCTCTCGCTGTCGTCGAGGGCGGCCAGGGGGCCCACCACCCAGGACAGGATCAGGTCGGCCAGGGCCGGGTTGCGGGCCAGCACCGGGCCGTGCAGGTAGGTCCCGTAGACCCGGCCGCACACCGCCCCGTCGGTGCCGTCCCCGTTGCCGACCCCCGAGCGGACCCGGCCGGCGGGCCGACCGCCGGGGCCGATGGCGGTGACACCCCCGTGGTTTTCGTAGCCGGTCAGCACCGGTAGGCCGTCCGCAGCGTCAGGGTCGACCACCAGCTCGCCCACCGCCCGGCGTCCGGCGCCCCGTACGGTGCGGCAGTCGAGCAGCCCCAGGCCGTCGCACTCCCGGCCGTCGGTCCCCACGAAGCTGGTCCCGAGGATCTGCAGGCCGGCGCAGACGGCGAGCACCGCGGCCCCGCCTTCGACGGCGCGCCACAGCGGGCCGGCCCGCCCCGGTGCTCCCGCGCCCAGGTCCCGCGCCGCCAGGCTCTGGGGCAGGTCCTCACCTCCCCCGACGACGTATATGTCGCAGCTGTCGGGCACAGCCTCGCCGGCCAGGACGGTCACCACGTCGGCGCCCTGGCCCCGCCAGCGCAGGCGCTGGGCCAGGACGGTGGCATTGCCCGAGTCCCCGTAGGTACCGAGCAGGTCGGGGTAGACGACAGCTACCCGTACCGGGTCCCCGACAGAGTCGTCGGGCCTCGCATCTTCCGCCCGATGGTCACCCATGGCCGAATTGTGGCACGCCCGGGCCCCCACGGCGTATGGTCGACAGCTACGATTACGAGGCTGGGGAGCCGGCCAGTGGCGCGCTCGCGCCCACCAGCACGACGTTGCCCACGATTACCTAACCTTGTCTGGCAACGATCTCGGCACGCAACCCACTCCGATAAGCAAGGACCACCGCGGCCGGTAACCCATCAGCAGCGAGGGCCACTTTGGCGATGCTGAAGTTGCCAGGTGGGCTGATCTCAACGGCGCTACCCCGCTGGCAGCCGTTTGCCACACGAAACATCAGGTCAGCAAAGGGGGGGTAATCAAACGGGGGGGTATCAACACTGGTCCCGTGGTCACCCACAATGTCCAAGACCGCAGGAGCGTTGGGTGCAGCACCATAAAGAGTAGTACCGCACACAACGACGGGGGGTGCCATGGTCGAGACTCTCAGCGGCGCATCACTACATCCAACGAGAAACGGGAGCGCAAGGGCTAAGGTCGCAAATCCCCACCTTACAGTGAACCTAGTTGCACTCGACCTGTTGGACACTAAAATTGTTTCCTTGAACCGGGCCCGTGCTCGCCAGCATATGAGCACCGTTATTCATCGTGATGTTGTCGTCCGAGAATTGGTCTATGGGTTGGCCGCCGAGGTAATTTTGTTCAGCCTCCGGCAAAATGAATAGGGTGTCCCTAAAGTTGCTGAGATTGGTCAGATTACCCCTGACCTCCGGGCGCTCGACAATTTGCTCAGCTCTAGATCCGTCGTAGCTGAACGAGTAGACGACTGAGCTTGTCAATGCTCCCGTTGTAAGGTCCTTGAGGAAAAGGCGTATGCTTCCGGTCCGTAGAAGTTGGTCTCGGCCAGAAAGGTGTGACCGGGAGCAGTGGTGACGGACTGAGGCACCAGCGAAGCTGCTAGCACCTGCTACTGTAGCACCTCGGTCCATGACTGGTTCTGCCCCAGATACCAAGGCGAGCGTTGCTTCGTTGACTGAATTTTGAGTATTCACGCTGGTCAAGGCCTCAACAGAGTCAACGAAGCAACGCTCGTCTTAGTAGTAAGGGGTGTTCTCCCCAGTTCCGTCCTGACCCAATGGATCACCGGGATATGCGACTCCGATCCAGCCCAGAATACGGCCGAGTTGGTGCTGCAGCGGCTCGGGTACAGCGCTGGCTCGCCCCACTGAGATGCGGATGCCGTGAAAGAACCGGAGGTCTCCTCGTACCCGCTCCAGTTGTAAGATCCGGATACCTTCACCGGAATCGAGACAAGCGTTGGAGGCGGGGGATGAATTTGGTGCCCTTCATCTCGCTGTCCCAGGTGGCCAGGGCCGCCTGGCCCGAGGGACGCGGAGGTATGGCGTACTCCAAGAGCTGCGCGGGCGAGGCCGTCAACGGGTCGAAGCCTGCCGGGGGCAGGGTGTAGACGGTCTTCATTCCCTCGACTGTGTAGGTGTACTGCGAGGACCCGTCGGCGAGAATGACACTTGACGCTCGGGGGTATTGGCCCAGGTGGCAGGCCTGCTGCTCAGCCGACGAGATGGTGTACGGGTCCCGTGGGGTCCCGTGGGGCAGAGCATTCGGCCAGCGCAGGTGCCGGCAGCGATACGGCCAGGGAGGCGCCGGCCGGCGCTCCTACGATGCAAACAAGGCAGGCGCACACTAGGCGCACACCCCAACGATCAGGCAGCCTCTCGCTCTCCTAGACCGGGAGGCCGGGAAGCCGGGAAGGCCCATGGGTTGCTCCGTTCTGCGCCTAGCATGAGGCTCGTGGAGGCTGGTAACGTCGTCTTCGAGTTTATCTCAGCTCAGCCAGAGGGCATACGTCAAGACTGGCGGCCTAGGCGGGCGGCGATGGCCTGGAACGACGTGTAGTTGGCGACCACGTCGACCGGGCCCGGGCCGGCAGCGGCGACGGCTGAAGCCATGTCATCGATGCGGCGGTGCTCGACCTCGGCGTAGTGGAGGCGGACGGCGAGGTCTCGGCTGCGCTCGCCGGTGGCCACCACGGGCCGGCCGGCGAGGCGCTCGAAGGGCACGTCCCACAGCCACGACGGGTCCCGCCCGTCGGCGATGCGGGCGTTGATGGCCACCACCACCGGGCTCGGGGCGGGGGCGATCAGGTCGAGGCACTCGAGCCACCCGGCCGGGTTCTTGGCGAGGAGCAACCGGGCCCGGACCGGGCCGTGGGCCACCACCCGGTAGCGGCCGCCGACCTCGCCGACGCCAGCCATGGCCGCCAGCGCCGCCTCGGGCCTGGCTCCCAGGTGTTGAGCGGCGCTCAGGGCGAGGGCAGCGTTGGCCTGGTTGCAGCGGCCCGGGAGCCCGAGGCGCAGGGCCCAGCCGCCGGCGTGGGTTCGCACTTTCCCATCCTCCACCCACACATCGAGCTGGGGCCGGCGCAGCGGGCAGGCCGAGCAGGACCAGTCCGCGCCCCCTCCGACCGGGCGGAACAGGATGCGGCCCCCGCAGCTCGGGCAACCCGAGGCGTCGGCGGTCCAGGGCTGGCCGGCCCCCACCCAGGTTACGGCGGCCGCCGCCCCCGCCCCCCACGCCACCAGGGGGTCGTCGGCGTTGGCCACCACGGCGGGGCCCGAGGGGCCGGCCAGGGCCTGGCGCCAGGAGCCGGCCAGGCGGCGGACCTCGTTGTTTCGGTCGAGCTGGTCCCGGCTCAAGTTGAGCAGCACCACCACCTCGGGCCGGGTGGCCGCCACCACCTTGGCCACCCAGGCCTCGTCGACCTCCAGGGCGGCCGGCGCCCCCGGCGCCCCCGCAGCCAGGGCGGCGGCCAGCCCCGGGGGCAGGTTGGCCCCCTCGGCGTTGGTGACCACCGCCCCGGTAGTGGCGAGGGCGGCGGCGAGCAAGCTGGTCGTGGTGGTCTTGCCGTTGGTGCCCGAGACCAGGGCGACACGGCGGCCGGCGGCCAGGCGGGCCAGGGCGTTGCCGTCCAGAGCCAGGATGGCCCGCCCTCCCACCACCGATCCCGCTCCCCGGCCGAGCCGTCGCGACAGGCCGGCGGCCGCCAGGCCGACCCGGGCCGCGGCCCGGGTCCGGGGGGGCAGGCGGGGGGGGTCTCGGCCGGCGATGCGACGAAGGCTACCGGCGCCGGCCGATTGCAGCGGTCATGACTAGGAGCGTGGTGTCCGCTCGCGGCGGGCGCCTCACCGGGTCATGGCCTCCCGAGCAACGCCGGGAGTTGGGCCGCAGGCTCATAATCCTCCCCGAAGCGATCAACGTCGTGCCCCTTCGGCTGCTCACCTACCGCGTCGGGCGGCGCCCGCGGCCTGTGGCCAGGGTCAGGACGCCTCTCTGAGCACGGCCCCAGACCCCATGCCCGTACCGGCGAACCTTACGGACTGCTACTGTCTGACCACATCGGGAGACAAGTGGGCAGATTCGGATGACGAGTTCGCGGCGGCAGCCTGGCACCCGGTCCGGGAAGCGGTCCGTCGGACGGGTGGCCACACGGGTCGGGGCGGCCGCGGTGACCGCCGGCCTGCTGTTGCCTCCCGTGGTCGCCGGCGCCTCTTCGGCGTCCGCGGGAGGCGAGGGCGTCGTTCGGGGCGGCGTCGAGGCTGCGGCCGCCGGTGACCCGTCGTGGCTGGCCGAGATCAACCGCTACCGCATCGGCGCAGGGCTGGCTGCGGTGGCCGACGAGCCGTCGTGGGACGCCGGCCTGCAGGCTCACCTCCGTTACCTGGCGAGCACCCCGGCGAGCGACCTGAGCGGGCCGTACCAGAGCCTGCACACCGAAAACCCGGCCAGCGCGTACTTCAGCGCGATGGGCGCCCACGAGGCCGCCTCGAGCGAGCTGGTGACCGGGGGGGCCACCGGATCGGCGGTCTCGGTCATCGACCGCTGGCTGCAGGCACCCTTCCACGCCGTCGGGATGCTGCGGCCCAACCTGCGCCAGGTGGCCTTCGCCCAGGACCCCGTCACCGGCGACGCCGCGCTCGACGTCGCCACCGGTTTGGACCCGGCGGCACCACCCGACCCGTCGCCGGTCCTCTTCCCCGGGCCGGGGCTGCTGACCAACCTGACGACCCTGGGTGCCGAGTCGCCCGATCCCTTGGAGACCTGTGGCTGGAGCGGGACGCCGGCGGGGGTGCCGCTGGTGGCCCTGTTGCCGTCGGACCCGTCGCCGGGCCTGGCCGCCAGCCTCGTCGAACCCGACGGCACGGTCGACACTACGGCAAACGGGGGGCTCTGCGTGGTGGACGACCACACCTACCGCTCCTCCAACGCGGTGTACGGGCAGGAGGGAGCAGCCATCCTGAGCAACGACCACGCCGTCTTCCTCATCCCCCGTCACCCCCTCGCCGGCGGCGGGACGAACGTCGCCATCCAGGCCACCATCACCCAGCCGGGCCAGGGTCCGATCACCTGGTCGTTCTCCGAGGCGGCCACCTTGCCGGGGACGGCCACGGGCATGGCGTCCACGCCCGACGGCCGCGGTTACTGGCTGGTCGACGGGGCCGGCCAGGTCTCCAACCACGGCGACGCCGGCTATTACGGCTCGACGATGGGCCACAGCCTCAATTCCCCCATCTCCCACATCGTCGCCACCCCTGACGGCGGGGGCTACTGGCTGGTCGCCGCCGACGGGGGGATCTTCACCTTCGGCGACGCCGGGTTCTACGGCTCGATGGGCGCCAGCCACCTCAACGCGCCCGTCGTCGACCTGGCCGCCACCCCTGACGGCGGGGGCTACTGGCTGGTCGCCGCCGACGGGGGGATCTTCACCTTCGGCGACGCCGGGTTCTACGGCTCGATGGGCGCCAGCCACCTCAACG
>JBOGGP010000118.1:0-7431 GCA_050744105.1 Acidimicrobiales bacterium | reverse complement strand
TCGGGGCGTCGGTGGCCGGCGCCCCGGTGCCGATGACGGCCACCCCCGAGCTCGGGGTGGAGGCCTACAGCGCCCACCTGGTCGTCCCTGCCGGCGACACCGTCACAGTGACGCTCCACCTGTCGGGACGACTCTCCACCGGGGGGGCCTACCGGCTGGCGCTGCGGTCCCAGCCCATGGTCAACCCCGACGTCGACCGGGTCGAGCTGAGCCGGCCCGGTGGCGCGGGGGGCACCGTCGACTGGGCCCCAGACGGGGGGGCACTGGTCTCCTCCCGGGTGGTGCGGTTCGGCTAGCTTTACACGGGGCGGCTGATCGTGCAGACTGGTAGTGGCCGAGGCAACGCGTCGCGTCGAGACTGGAGTTGGGACATGCTGAGCAGGATGGGTCAGATGGCGGCCGTGCTGATCACCACCCTTTCGCTCGGGTTGCTGGCCGGCCCGGCCCTCAGCGCTGGCGCGTCCAGCCTCCCAGCCTCCGCCGTGCCCGCCTACGGGCCCACCGGGGGGACGGTCACCATCACGGTGACCATCAGCATCAACCCGATCACCGGGGTGGTCACCATAGTCATCACCGGTACCGGGTTCACCCCGGGCGAGATCATCTCCCTGGTCGTCTTCAGCTCGCCCGTCGAGATCGGCACCACCACCGCCGACGCCAACGGCAACCTCGACGACGCCGTGGCCCTGCCGCCCGGCCTGCCCGCCGGCACCCACACCCTGGTGGCCACCGGCCAGACCTCGGGCGCCACCGCCTCGGTGACCTTCACCCTGGCCCAGGGGACCGGCGGGACGGCGTCCACCACCACGACCACGCCGGCGGCCAGCGGCTCGGCCAGCGGCTCGGGTAGCGGCTCGGGCCTGGCCTTCACCGGCACCGACGCCGCCGCCCTGGCCGGCACCGCCGCCGCCGCCCTGGCCGTCGGCGGCCTGCTGGTGCTGGCCAGCCGGCGCCGGCGGGACCGAAACTGGGCCTAGCGCCGTCGCCGCGGCCGCCCCGCCGGCTGCGTATCGTGCCCTGCCCGGTGGCATAGAGTGCCGAGGGAGATGACGACGCCATCCGAGGAGGTCCCCGAGCCCGCGGACATCCAGAGCTACCTGCGGGTGCTCAACCGGCGGAAGGTGACGATCGCCGTCACGACGTTGGTCGTCCTGGGCTTGGCGTTGGCTTACTCGTTCATCCAGAGCCCCAGCTACACGGCCACCACCCAGGTGCTGGTGCCCGAGCAGGGCGCCACCTCGGCCCTCCAGCCGGCCAATGCCGTGGGCCAGCTGCCGGCCACGGCGTCGCTGCAGCGGACCCTGGCCGACGCCGTGCAGTTCGCCCAGGGCGACGCCACCAAGGCGGCGGCACGAGCGGTGCTGCACAACCGGGCCAAGGTGGCGGTGACGGCGTCGGACACCTCCGACGTGCTCAGCTTCACCTACAGCAGCGGCAACCCGGCGGCGGCGGCGGCCACGGCCAATGGCTACGCCGGCGCGTTCATCAGCGCCACCCAGGCCAGCCAGGTGGCCCAGTACACCCAGCAGGTGGCCTCCCTGCAGTCCAGCATCACCCAGCTCCAGTCCTCGGAGAAGTCGCTGCCTTCCGGCAGCCAGCAGGCCCTCGCCGCCCAGTCCACCATCACCACGCTGAGCGAGTCGCTCCAGCAGCTCCAGGCGGCCAGCCAGCTAACCGCCCTGACCGGGCCCTCGGTCATCAACGCCGCCTCGGTTCCCACTTCCCCGTCGTCGCCCAAGCCGGTGCGCAACGGGCTGCTGGGCGTCGTCATCGGCCTCCTGGTCGGCCTGGGCCTGGCCTTCCTGCGGGACCGCCTGGACGACAAGGTCAAGTCGTTGCGCGACGCCGAGGAGCACTCCGCCGGGCGCCCGGTCGTCGGCACCGTGCCCGTGGTGGACAGCTGGCGCAAGGTCGACGAGGCCCACCTGGCCCTGGTGGAGGACCCCACATCCAGCGTGTCGGAGGCCTACCGGACACTTCGCACAGCGGTGCAGTTCCTCGGGATCGAGGGGGAGCAGCGGGTCATCGGCATCACCAGCTCCACCCTCGGCGAGGGCAAGTCGACCACCGTGGCCAACCTGGCCGTCAGCTTCGCCCGGGCCGGGCAACGGGTGGTGATCGTCTCCTGCGACTTCCGCCGTCCTCGCATCCAGCTGTTCTTCGGCATCGACAACAGGCGCGGGCTGACGTCGGTGCTGCTCGGCGAGGCCTCCCTGCGGGAGTGCCTGTGGTCGGTGGCGGGCGAGCCCAACCTCAGGGTCATGCCGTCGGGCCCCATACCCCCCAACCCGGCGGAGATCCTGTCCCTCGACCGCATCCGCAACGTGGTCGACACGGTGGCTCGCAGCGCCGACATCGTCCTGATCGACTGCCCTCCGGTCCTACCCGTCACCGACGCCCTGCTCATCTCCCGCCTGTGCGACACCATGCTGGTGGTCGCTGCCGCGGTCAGCACCCGCAAGGGGGATCTGAGCCGCACCTACGAGCTGCTGGCCCAGGTCAACGCCCCGTTGAGGGGCACGATCGTCAACCGGGTGCCCCACCGGGGCGCGTATGCACCTGAGTATGGCTATGGCTACGGCTACGGCTACTCGACCGAGTCGGACGACGCCGGTCAGTACAGGGCCGGTCAGGACACGGCCGGTCGGGGTCCATCCGCCAACGGAGGCGGGCCACGCCGTTCCCGCCGGGACCGGCTGACCGAAGCCGCCACAGTCGAGGCCGACGAGAGGGCGCGGGTTCGGTCCAACGGAAACGGCAACGGCCAGCGCGGCGCAGACTCCGACGACCTAGAAATGCGGCCGTGAACTTTACCGCACCCGGCCCCACCTACAGCTGGCGGCGTTACCTTTTGTCGGGGCAAATCTTGCGCGCCGAGCAACCGTGACATAGCTTGGGCACTGGCTGCGGTCGTATCAGGACTCTAACTGGTGAACAGGTGCCGAGGTTGAAATGGCGGGCGACCATGCGAGATGAAGCAGCGAAGGATCGCCCAACCGGTACTCCGGCCTCGTCTCGGCTGGTCGGCGAGGCCATGGCAACTTCGATAGCGGAGTCGCTCGCGGCCCCCAGGCGCAAGCCAATGGGCTACGACTTCTTGCACGGTCACCGAGGGGTGCTGGTGCCTGCGCTGGACGGGTCGATCTGGGTTGCTGCGCTCGTCGGTTCCGCGGTGCTGCGATACCGTCTTTACGACGCTCACATCTGGAACCGCCGGGTAGGGATCCTCCTCCTGGTGGCGGCCGCCACGCAATGGCTTTGCGGCTACGCCAATGCCCTCTACCGCACCCGCTGGCGAGTTGGCAGCTTCGACGAGGCGGCCAAGCTGGTGTCGTCTATCGCGATCACGACCGCTGTTGTCATCGCCGCGGACGTCGTGGCCCTCGCCCGCGCCGTCCCGCTCAGCGCCTGCATCGCCGCCGGGGCCTTCACCGTAATCCTCACCGGAGCCGCCCGGGGTGCGTGGCGGTTGCGCTGGGAGCACCACCAGCGGCCGCGGGCCCAGGCCAAACGGGTAATCGTGTTCGGGGCCGGCGAAGGCGGCGCCCAGGTCATCGATGCGCTCGTGGCCAGCCCGACAAGCCCCTACGTCCCGGTGGCCCTCCTGGACGACGATCCCCAGCGCCGCCACGCCCGGATCCGCAACGTCCGGGTCAGCGGCGGCCGCCACGACATGGCGGCGGCTGCCCGCAGGCACGTGGCCGACACCGTCATAATCGCCATCCCGAGTGCGTCGTCGGAGCTCATCCGCGAGGTCTCGGTCCTGGCCGCCGGCGCCAACCTCGACGTGAGGGTGCTTCCGCCCGTCGCTAACCTCTTCGGCCCTGGTGTCCAGGTGGCCGACATCCGGCCGGTAAGTGACCTGGACCTGCTGGGACGGCACTCGATCGACACCGAGATCGACGCCGTCGCCGGCTACATCCGGGGCCGGGTCGTCCTGGTCACCGGGGCGGGAGGGTCGATCGGCTCCGAGTTGTGCCGCCAGATCCACCGCTTTTCTCCCAAGGCGCTCGTGATGCTGGACCGGGACGAGTCGGGTCTCCACCACGTGCAGCTGTCGATCCAGGGCCGCGCCATGCTTGACGACCGCTGCCTCGTGGTGTGCGACATAAGGGACCGCCTGGCCCTCAAGGCCGCCTTCACGGAGCACCGCCCTGAGGTAGTGTTCCATACTGCCGCCCTCAAGCACCTGCCCCTCCTTGAGATGTGGCCGGCCGAGGCTGTCAAGACCAACGTCCTGGGCACCCAAAACGTGCTAGATGCGGCGTTGGCCGTCGGCGTACAGCGCTTCGTCAACATCTCCACGGACAAGGCGGCCAACCCATCCAGCGTGCTGGGCGACAGCAAGCGGATCGCCGAACGCCTCACCGCCGGAGCCGGGCAGGTGGGCGACGGTGACTACACCAGCGTCCGGTTCGGCAACGTCCTCGGAAGCCGGGGGTCGGTACTCACTGCCTTCCGGGCCCAACTCCAGGCCGGAGGCCCCCTCACGGTGACCCACCCTGACGTCACCCGCTATTTCATGACCGTCGAGGAGGCCGTACAGCTGGTGGTCCAGGCCGGCGCCATCGGGCGAACGGGGGAGGTACTCGTGCTTGAGATGGGCGCCCCGGTGCGCATCGCCGACGTGGCGGAACGGCTAGCCGGCAACTCGGGCCGGCGCATCGAGATCGTCTACACGGGGCTGCGACCAGGCGAAAAGCTGCACGAGGAGCTATATGCCGACGGGGAGGTCGGTCAGCGGACCGTCCACCCTATGATCTCCCGCGTCCGCGTGCCCGGGCTCGACACCGAAGCATCGCTTGAGGTGACCGTTGCGTTATCGGGTCCTGGCGACATCAAGCGGCGGCTCGCCTCGCTGGCCCGCCAGTTTGCCCGTGAGCGGGACACGGAGGGCCTGCAAATGCTCGACGGTCGCGTCATCTCGACGTGAGCGGCCCGATCTCGGCAAGCCGGTCAGGCTACGGCGCAGTGGTGAAGGTGATGTCCTGATAGCGCTGGTAATCGCCGTCCGCCTTGGTGTAGATCCGGGCGTGCAGGGTCTTGCCGGGCGGCAGCGCCTCCACCTGGTAGGAGGTCACGTTGACCCCGAGAGTCCCCGTGTTGGCCACATCAAAGCCACCCACCGTGGTTCCGACGGTTAGGTAGTAGCCCTGAGTCCCGGCACCTGCCGCCGACCAGGTAAAGGGCGCGGCGGCGGTCACCCCCGTCTCACCGGCGGTGGGGTTGGTGAACAACCCCTCTGCCCGGGTCGCATCGGTGGTGAAGCTGATGTCCTGGTACCGCTGGAAGGTCCCGTTCTCCTCGGTGTAGACCCGGGCGTGGAGGGTCTGGCCCGTCGGCAGCGCCCCGACGTCGAGCGACGTCTGGGAGGACGCTAGGGTCCCGGAGTTGACCAGGTCGTAGCCGCCCACCGTGGTGCCGACGGTCACGTAGTAGCCCTGAGCGGCCGCGGCGGCGTTCCAGGTAAAGGGCTGGGTGCTCTCGACATTGGTGGCACCATCGGTGGGATAGGTAAAGACCGCCTCACCTCCGGTCGCCACTGCGAACGAGGCGCCTCGGTACTGGTCGTAGTTGCCGTCGTCCCTGGTGTAGACCCGTGCGTGGAGGGTCTGGCCCGTCGGCAGCGCCCCGACGTCGAGCGACGTCTGGGAGGACGCCAGGGTCCCGGAGTTGACCAGGTCGTAGCCGCCCACCGTGGTGCCGACGGTCACGTAGTAGCCCTGAGCGGCCGCGGCGGCGTTCCAGGTAAAGGGCTGGGTGCTCTCGACATTGGTGGCACCATCGGTCGGGTAGCTGAACGCGGCGTGTGCCTTGTCGGGACGCTGGATACAACCGTCTACCTTGCTCTGGCCCGCTCCGACGAAATTGGGGTCGCCCTGTCCCAGTGCGAAGTCGGCGTTGGAGAACTCGTCCTGGGTGTAGTAGAAGTGCCCGTTGATCACCTGGTTGTACATCGTGCCAGTGGCGCCGGTACCGGCGATGTCTGCGGTGGTGGTGCCCTGAGGCACCCCGTAGACGTAGGCACACTCGTCCCCGTTCTCGTTGCCGCTGGCGTCGATCCAGGCGCCGTCCCAGTCGGTGATCGCCTCGCTGGCCTCGTGGCTCGTCACGCTGACCGCATCGGCGGCGTAGGGATCGCCATTGGGCGCCTGAGGCCCGTTGAAGACGTCGCTGCAGCCGTTGAGGATCGGATATGGCATGTTGGCATACAGGTAAGGGCTGGCAAGCGTGCCGAAGGCCGCGTGGTAGCCGCAGTAGACATTGGTGCTGCAAATGTCCCCCGTAGCGGTCCTCCCCGGCCCTTGGCAGGTCTCCACGCCGGGCGGGAAGAACACCATGTACAGGTGGGAGTCGTCTACGGTCAGGGCGTGGGCCGCGACCGTACTGCCCACCTCGGCCTGTAGGGCTGAGTCGGCGACGCACGCGGTGAAGCCGGCGTCAGCGGTGCAGCCGTTGGCACCGCCCTGGGCCGGGTAGGTGTCGTTGGTGTCGACCTCAGCGCCCGCTGTCACCTGGTAGTCGATGAACTGGGAGGGTCCGCCGTTAAGCTGCTGATAGTACTGCTGGGCGACCCCGAAGACGTTGTCGGTGGTGTTGCTGGCCGCGGCCACGTCGGCGAGATAGGTGTTGATGATGGGCTTGTAGCTCGCAGGGAAACTGTACCCGGTGGGCGCCCAGTAGAGGGGTGTGATGGTGACGTGACCCGGTGTGCCGCTGGTGCCGCCCATGACCGGGGCCTGGGCTGTGAAGAGGAGCGGCGGCGTGCAGGGGGTGCATTCGGGGTTGTTGGGGGCCTGCGTAGAGCTCCCCGGCCGGGTCCTCAGGTAGTCTGTGCGGTAGTAGAGGCCTCGCGGTTTGCCAATCGCTCCCACGACGGGGCTGGCCGACCCTCGGGCGGCCCCCACCCCGGGGCCCTTCGGCGACACGCTGGCCGGTGCGGCGCCTGCCACCTGGCCCAGCCCCAGGCTGGCGACAAGCGCCGCTGCCGAGATGATGGCCGCCTGCTGCCGGCGCACGCGACGCCGTCGATTGCTGGACCTCAAGGTCACGTCCGTTTCCCCTTCGTGAATACGTGGCGGTACACAAGCAACTGCCGTCCACGAGCCTCGATCTAGGACCCTGCCCGGTTTCCTCAGGACGGCACGCTACTCCAGTGTGTGCGTGGAGGTCCAAGCGGTCTCTGGAGGCCAGGACCGCCGTCGGCAGCGGCGTCGGTCACCCATCAGCCGGTGACTCGGCCGCCGGTGACTCAGCCGCGGGTGACAGATACGGTGACCTCGAAGATGCGCGCCGTGACACACGTGTCAATGGCCAAGTTCCGGTCCCCGCTGGTGGCCAACTAAAAGTCCCCACCTCTCGGGTTCTTTCAGCGCTTGGTGGGCCGGGGACCACCTCCTTTCTGGCGGGCTTCGCGCATGCGGAACGACT
>JBOGGP010000117.1:0-7484 GCA_050744105.1 Acidimicrobiales bacterium | reverse complement strand
GCCGCCTCCCTCATCCTGGCCACCCCCGCCCGCCTGCCCGACCCGGAGGCGCCCACCGCACCCCTGATCGGCGACATTGGGCTCCTGGCGGCGACCACCGGGCTGGCGCCCCGGCCGGCCCCGGCCCTGGCGCCGGCTCCCGGCTTGGCCGCTGCGCCCAGCCATACGCCGGCGGGGTCCGCCGGCGCTGCCTTGCACTCTGGTCGGGCCTCGGCGCTGCAGCGCTCCTCCTCACCCGGCCGGTCACTCGCCGGCACCCGGCCCTTCCCCTCCGGCCCGGCCAACCCCAGCCCCGCCCACCCCGGCCCCGCCCACCCCGGCCCCGCCCACCCCGGCCTCGCCCACCCCGGCCCCGCCCGCACCGGCCCCGCCCACCCCGGCACGGTCAACCCGGGCACGGTCAACCGGGCTCTGGCGCCGCCGGGGCCCACCGCCTGGGCGCCGAACCTGGCCGGCCCCGCGCCGGCGGGCCCGGACTCGACCCCGCCGCCGCCCAGGTCCCTGGTGCTGCCGTCATTCCCTCGGTCGCCCGAGCGCCGGTCGCCCGAGCAGACCGCACCGGCCTCGCCGTCCCGGCCGGGCCCGCCGGCCTTCCCGGTGGCCGCCGTGACCGTGCAACGCCTCGACCAGGCGGTGGCCACCCCACCGCCACCGCCGCCACCACCGCCGGCCGGCGCCGGCCCCGGTCCGGGGGCCCACCTGGAGCAGGGCGGTCCCATCCCTACTCCCGGCCGCGGGGGCGGGCTCGTCGACCTGTCCCCCCAGGAGCTGGACAAGCTGGCCACGAGGCTCTACAGCCGGCTGCGCTCCGCCCTGGCCAACGAGCTCCGCCTCGACCGGGAGCGATCCGGCCGCCTGGGCGACCGGTGGTAGCGCGCCCCATGCTTCCCGAGGAGGTGACCCAGCCGTGACCACAGCCGATGCCGGCGACACTGGCAGTGTCTACGTGTCGCTCGTCGTGGACACCGTAGATTTCGGTTTGTTCACCAGCTGCGAGGGCCTGGCCTGCGACGTGGAGGTGACCAAGCGGCCCGAGGGCGGCAACAACGCCTACGTGCCCCAGCTCCCGGGCCGCATCACATACCCGAACATCAAGCTGACCCGCATGCTCGACTCGACCAGCTCCAAGATCGCCGCCTGGGTGTCGTCGATGGCCACCAGCCCCAAGCGATCCAACGTCACCCTGGCGGCTCTCTCCTTCTCCGGCACCACGCTGGCCTCCTGGACCCTGATCGAGGCCTTCCCCGTGCGCTGGACAGGCCCGTCGTTCAACGTGGGCCAGCTGGCAGGCGCCACCGAGACGATCGAGCTGGCCCACCACGGCTTCCTGGCGTCGAGCAACGGGGGTCTGTGATGGCCGCTCCCAACGCCAGCAACGTCAAGGCCTACCTGGAGCTGGTCAAGCCCCCGTCCTCGGCCACGGGCGGCACCGGGACCCAGGTCGGGCGGATCGACTTCAGGTTCAACCCCGACAGCTTCTCGTTCACCAAGTCGGCCCAGTGGAACCGGACCGAGGCCCGCGCCGCCGGCGTCGCCCCCGCCGCCGAATTCCAGGGGACCAAGGCGGCGACCTTCAGCGTGGAGATGTTCCTCGACGCCCACGAGTCGTCCAGCAACGCCATTCCCGACAACGTGGCCCTGCTGATGCAGACCCTGAAGCCCCTGGCCAGCGACCTGGCCCAGGACAAGCCGCAACCACCCTGGGTGATATTCGGGTGGGGAACGGCGCTCACCATGACGGCCATCGTCACCTCCCTGGAAGTCGACTACACGATGTTCGACAGCACGGGGACGCCCCTGCGGGCCAAGGTCAAGATCACCATGGAAGAGATGCCGACGATCCCGGGGCGCACCAATCCCACGTCAGGCGGCCTGTCCACGTTGGCCGCGCATGTGGTGAAAGAAGGCGACTCCCTCGCGTCGATCGCCTACCGCCACTATGGCAACCCCGCATTGTGGCGGGCGCTGGCCAACGTCAACAACGTCGACAACCCGGCTCGCCTCCGCCCCGGCTCCGAGCTCATCCTCCCGTCGCGGCCCGAGCTCGAGGGGCTGGCCTGATGCCGGCTGGCGCAGGGCAGGCATGACCGACCTGGCCCCGGCCCTCAGCACCATCGTGGCCAAGGTCAACGGCACGCCGGTGTCCGAGGCGCTGATGAGCCTGCTCGTGCGGGCCAGGGCGGAGACGAGCCTCGACCTGCCGGGGCGCTTCGAGCTCGCCTTCCGCGACGAGTACAGCTCGGTGGTCGCCGCCCTGGCGGCCACGCCCGGTGCTGCGGTGGAGCTGTCGGTCCTGACCAACGAGGGCGGGGCCAAGCCGGTCTTCAGCGGCGAGGTGACGGCCCTGGAGACCGAGTTCGGCCCCGAGGGGACGCGCACCGTGGTCCGGGGCTACGAGAAGACCCACCGGCTGCAGTTCGGCCGCGCTACCAAGACCTTCGTCAACGTGACCTACAGCGACGTGGCCCGCAAGCTCATCGGCGACGCCGGACTGGCGGTGGGCACCGTCGGGTCGGACAGCGCGGTGCGGGACTGGGTGGCGCAGCCCAACGTGAGCGACTGGGAGCTGCTCGCCGCCATGGCCGCCGAGATCGGCTTCGTGGTCAGCTGCACCGACGGCAAGGTCAACTTCTCCAAGCCGGCGGCGGCGTCGTCGGCCCCGGCGAAGGGGACCCTCGAGGACTTCGGCGGGGCCAAGCTGGTCCGGGGGGCCAACCTGTTGCGGGCACGGATCGTGGTCAGCGGTGCCCAGCAGGTGAGCGAGGTGAGCGTCGGCTCCTGGGACGACAACCAAAAGCAGGCCCTCCTGGGCCGGGCGCCGGCCGGAGCCCAGAGCTTCGCGGTGAGCGGGGCGGGCTGGGACCCGGCCTCCACCGCCGCCAGGTTCGGATCCAAGCCGTCGAGCGAGCTGCGCCTCGGCCTGGACAGCCAGAGCCTCAACCAGACCCGGGCAAAGGCGCTGGCCGACCAGGTGGGAGGGTCGGGGGCCGAGCTGGAGGGCACGGCCTTCGGCGACCCTGCCCTGCACGCCGGCAGCGCCGTCAGCATCGGCGGCCTGGGCGCACCCTTCGACGGGAAGTACGTGCTGTCGAGCGCCTGCCACGACTTCGACTGGGACGGCTACCGGACCTCGTTCACCTCCAGCGGGCGCCACGACCGCAGCCTGCTCGGCCTGGCCGCCGGCGGGGGGGCAGCGCCGGGACCCTCGGGTTTCGGCGCCTACGGCCTGGTCAGCGCCATCGTCACCAACAACAACGACGCCGAGAAGTCGCTCAACCGGGTCAAGGTCAAGATCCCCGCCCTGGCCGACAACTTCGAGACCGACTGGGTCCCCGTGGTCCAGGCCGGCGCCGGGGCCAGCCGCGGCGCGCTGTGGCATCCCGAGGTGGACGACCTGGTGCTGGTGGCCTTCCTCCAGGACGACATCCGCCGACCCGTCGTCGTAGGCGGCATGCACAACGGGAAGGACAAGCCCAAGATCGCCGGTGCCAGCCTGGTCAAGGAAGGCAAGGTGGTGCAGCGGGGCTTCGTGTCGCGCGCCGGCCACACGCTCATCTTCTCCGACGACGACTCCAAGCAGAGCGTGACGGCGGCCACCTCAGACAACAACCACACGCTGGTGCTCGACCAGACCGGCCTGCAGATAACCATCACCAGCAAGGGCAAGGTCACCATAAGCGGGGCCCAGGACGTGACGGTCAAGTCCGACACCAACCTGACGTTGCAGGGGATGCAGGTGAAGATCACCGCCGAGGGGCCCCTGCAGCTGCAGGGGGCCACGGTCAAGGTGGCCTCCGACGGCCCCCTCGAGGCGACCGGCGCCATCATCAAGCTCAACTGATGTTGACGGCGGGATGGGCACGGCCGGCACCGGCTGGCAGGAGGACCTGAGGTGGCCGAGGAGTTCGTCGGCAGGGGGTGGGGCTTTCCCCTCCGTACCGACGCCACCGGCTCGATGTCGCTGGTCTCGGGCGACCGGGAGCTGGTCGAGAGCATCCGGCTGATCCTCGGCACGGCCTACGGGGAGCGGCCCATGCGCCCCGAGTTCGGATGCGGGATCCACGACTACGTCTTCGCCCCCTCCGACGCCACCACCGCCGGGCGCCTGGCCCACGAGGTGCGCGCCTCGCTGGCTCGCTGGGAGCCCCGCATCGACGTGCTCGGTGTGGAGGTCAGCGCCGGCGACGAGGACCGCTCGGCGCTGTTCATAGACATCAGGTACCAGGAACGGGCCACCAACGACCCCCGCAACCTTGTATTTCCCTTCTATCTCATTCCCGAGGAGGGGTGACCACGGCCACAATAGCGCCGGGCCAGCCCCTATCCTTTAGGCCCGACCTTCCCTGAGGAGCAGCAATGGCCCTTCCGGCCCCCAATCTGGACGACCGGCGGTTCCAGGATCTGGTTGACGAGGCCAAGCGCCTGGTGCAGCAGCGCTGCCCGGAGTGGACCGACCACAACGTGTCCGACCCCGGCGTCACCCTCATCGAGGCATTTGCCACCATGGTGGACCAGGTCGTGTACCGCCTCAACCGGATCCCCGACCGCAACTACGTCAAGTTCCTCGAGCTGATCGGCGTGCGCCTGTTCCCGCCGGTGGCGGCCACCGCGCCGGTGACCTTCTGGCTGACGGCGCCCCGGGACGAGCCCCTGGTCATCCCCGTCGGCACCGAGGTGTCGACCCTGCGGACCGAGACGGAGGAGGCGGTGAGCTTCTCGGTGACCGAGGAGCTGACCGTGGTACCGGCCCACGGTGCCCACGTGCTCACCGCCGCCTCGCCCGAGGAGACCGGCGGGGCGGCGTCGTTCCTCGGCCACGACGAGGTGCTGCGGGGCGACGCCGGCTTTCCCTGCTTCAGCCGGCGGCCGGTGCCCGGCGACGCCATGCTGGTCGGCCTGTCCGACCCGGTGCCCTCCAACATCGCCGTCCTGCGGGTCGACTGTCACGTGGAGGGGGTCGGCGTCGATCCCCGCTGGCCCCCCCTCGCCTGGGAGGCGTGGGACGGCGAGGCGTGGCGGCCCTGCGAGATCGAGCGCGACGACACCGGCGGGCTCAACCGGGCCGGCGACATCGTCCTGCACGTGCCCCGTAGCCACTCCGCCGGGATCTTCGAGCGCCACCGGGCCGGCTGGCTGCGCTGCCGGGTCACCGATGCCGAGGAGGGCCAGCCCACCTACAGCGTCTCCCCCCGCATCGAGCGGCTGGGTGCCTTCACCATGGGGGGGACCACCACCGCCGTGCACGCCCAGGTCATCTCCGACGAGGTGGTGGGCATATCCGACGGGGTCGGGGGCCAGCACTTCGCCCTCCAGCACCGCCCGGTCACCGCAGCCAGCGATCTCGGGGAGCTGGAGGTGGCTGGGGGCAGCGGCTGGCAGCGCTGGGCCCGCGTCGCCACCTTCGCCGACAGCGGCCCCGACGACCGCCACTTCCTCTTCGACGAGGTCGGAGCCGAGGTCGTCTTCGGGCCCGGGGTGCGCCTGGCCGGCGGGGAGCTGCGCCAGTACGGGGCCATCCCCCCCAAGGGGTCGCCCATCCGCCTGCGCTCCTACCGCATCGGCGGCGGCCGGACGGGCAACGTGGCCCGGGCCGCCATCCGGGTCATGCGCACCACCATCCCCTACGTGGCCTCGGTGACCAACCGCCGGGCGGCGGCCGGCGGGGTCGACGGCGAGAACGTCGAGGAGGCCAAGGTCCGCGGCCCCATCACCCTGCGGACGGGCAACCGGGCGGTGACAGTGGAGGACTACGAGCACCTGGCCCGCGAGGCCGCCCCCGAGGTGGCCCGGGTCCGCTGCGTCCCCGCCGGCCCCGAGGAGCAGGCCCCCGGAGCGGTGCGGATCCTGATCGTGCCCACCTGCGAGGCCGACGCCACCGGCCGGTTGCAGTTTGAGCAGCTGCTGCCGGCGGAGGAGACCCTGGCCACCATCGTGCGCTACCTGGACGAACGCCGCGTCGTCGGCGCCCGGGTCCTAGTGGAGCCGCCCACCTACCAGGGCATCACCGTGGTCACCCGGATCAAGGGGCGGGCCCGCTTCAGCGCCCGCAGCGTCGAGGCGGAGGCGGTGGCTGCCCTCTACCGCTACTTCAGCCCGCTGACCGGGGGGCCCGACGGCACGGGCTGGCCGTTCGGCCGCCCGCTGCACGCCGGCGAGGTCTACTCGGTGCTCCAGCGCATCCCCGGGGTCGAGTACGTCACCGACGTCAGGCTGTTCGGCGCCGACCCCATCACCGGCCAGCGGGGGGACGCGGTGGGACGGCTGGACCTGGGGACCAACTCGCTGGTGTTCTCCCACGAGCACCTGGTGCGGGTGGACGAGGGCTAGCCGTGCGCGCCATCGTCCCCGGCCTCGAGCACCCCGACCCCCTCGGGCTGACCCTGCCGGCGCTGTACCAGGAGGACGACCTGGTCCAGCGCCTCTGCGCCGGCCTCGACGAGGTCACCGCCCCCGTGGTCTCCGTCCTCGACTGCATCGAGGCCTACTTCGACCCGGCGCTGGCGCCCGAGGACTTCCTGGCCTGGCTGGCCGGGTGGGTGGCCGTCGCCCTGGACGAGACCTGGCCGGTGGAGCGCCGGCGCCTCCTGGTCAGCTCGGCGGTGGACCTCTACGGCCGGCAGGGCACGGTGGCCGGCATCGCCGGCGCCGTGTCGCTCTACACCGGCGTGGAGCCCGAGGTCGTCGACAGCGGGGGCACGGCGTGGTCGGCCACGCCGGGCGGCGACCTGCCCGGCCGGTCCGAGCCGGATCTGGTGGTGAGGGTGCGGCTGCCTGGCGCCGGCGAGGACGAGCGCCGGCGGATCGAGGCCATCGTGGAGGCGACCAAGCCGGCCCACGTGCCCCACCGGGTGGAGGTGCTGGATTGAGCGCGCCGGCGTGGCTGCGGGTGGTGCCCGGGGCCCGGGCGTGATCGTCTGCAACCGGTGCGGGACGCACAACGCCCGGGAAGCGACCTTTTGCGCCCACTGCGGAGCCTTCCTGGAGTGGGAGGGCACCCTGGTCGAGGATCCCGTCGCCGAGGCTGAACCTCAACTCGAGGTAGAGACTGACGAGCCGGATGACCACCGGGCCGGCCTGGTCCAGCGGGTGAGGGCCGCCGTCAGCCGGGAGCACGAGCACCGGTCGTCCGACCCTGCGCTCGACGACGGGACCGAGGCCGTCACGCCGGCGGGGACCGACGAGCCCGACGAGCCCGACGAGCCTGGGAGCCCCGACGAGCCTGGGAGCCCTGGGGAGCCTGGGGAGTGGGAGGCAGCGGGGGAGTGGGAGGCTCCGGGCGAGTGGGAGGCAGCGGGCGAGTGGGAGGCAGCGGCGGCCGGGGGCTCCGGCGCCGCCGAGCCGTCCCCCGCCGCCGAGCCGTCCCCCGCCGCCGAGGCGTCCCCCGCCGCCGAGCCGTCCCCCGCCGCCGCGTCCCCCGCCGCCGAGGCGTCCCCCGATGCCGAGCCGTCGCCCGAGGCCGAGCGGTCCCCCGATGCCGCCGAGCC
>JBOGGP010000116.1:0-7529 GCA_050744105.1 Acidimicrobiales bacterium | reverse complement strand
CCGCTGGGGCGCAGCAGCACCCGCCCGCGGCCGCCCAGCTCGGCCTCCACGGAGCGGACCGCGTCCCAAACCGGGGTGGCCCGGTCCAGGCGGGCCCCGTCACCGCCGCCGCCCACGGCGACGTTGCGCAGGACCTGGGGCAGCCTGGTCATGGCTGCGGCGGCCAGGGCCCGCAGGGTCTGGCCGGAGCGGGCCACCAGGTCGAGGACCAGCAGGCCGGACAGCACGCCGTCCCCGGTGGCAGCCAGGTCCCCGAAGATTATGTGGCCGGACTGCTCGCCCCCCAGCGACCACCGGTGCGTGCTCAGGGCGCCGGCCACGTGGCGGTCCCCGACCGGCGTCTGGTGGACCGTCACCCCCGCCGCCGCCATGGCGTGGTGAAATCCCAGGTTGGTCATCACCGTGACCACCACGGTGCCCTCGGCCAGGCGGCCCCGCCGGGCCAGGTCGGTGGCGAAGAGGGCCAGCAGCCGGTCGCCGTCGACCACGCCGCCGGCGCCGTCCACGGCGATCACCCGGTCGGCGTCGCCGTCGAAGGCCAGGCCGGCGTCGGCCCGGTGGGCGACCACCGCCGCGGCCAGGGTCTCCGGCGCCGTCGACCCGCAGCCGGAGTTGATGTTGGTGCCGTCGGGCGCCCCCCCTACAACCTCGACCACCTCGGCCCCGGCGGAGGCGAGGACGTCGGCGGCGGTCACCACGGCCGCCCCGTGGGCGCAGTCGACCACCACCCGCAGCCCCCCCAGGCGGCGGCCCTCCAGGCTGCCCACCAGCTGGCGCCGGTACCAGCCGAGCGCCTCAGGGTCGGCCAAGATGGTGCCCACCCCGGCGCCGGCCGGCGCCGGGCACCGGCGGTCGGAGGAGAGGATCGAGGCGTGCTCGGCCTCGATGCCGGCCTCGGTGGCATCGTTCAGCTTGTGGCCGCCGGCGTCGAAGAGCTTGATCCCGTTGTCCTCGAAGGAGTTGTGCGAGGCCGAGATCACCGCCCCCGGCACCCCGTAGGCGGCGGCCAGGGCGGACACTCCCGGGGTGGGGATCACCCCCAGGTCGACCACGGTGACCCCCTCGGCAGCCAGGCCGGCGCTCAGCGCGGCCGACAGCAGCGGCCCCGACCGGCGGGTGTCCCGCCCCACCAGGCACCACCTCTCGCCCGGCCCCGGCCCACCGGCCAGGCCCGCACCGGCCAGGCCCGGCCCACCGGCCGGCCCCGGCCCACCGGCGCCGGCTGGGGTGTCCGTCCCTGGAGCAGCGCCGGCCACCACCCGGGCCACGGCCCGGCCGAGGGCCACGACCGCCTCGGGGGTGAGGTCGACGTTGGCGACGCCCCGGACGCCGTCGGTGCCGAAGCGCAGCGCGCCTCCGACCTGGCCGGCCACCACCAGTCCTGGCCTGGTGGGGCCTAGCGCTTCGAGTACTGGGGAGCCTTGCGGGCCTTCTTCAGCCCGTACTTCTTCGACTCCTTCTCCCGGGCGTCGCGGGTGAGGAAGCCGGCCTTCTTCAGGGCCGCCCGCAGGTCGGGGTCGAGAGCGACCAGGCCCCGGGCGATGCCCAGGCGGAGGGCCCCCGCCTGGCCCGAGGGCCCGCCCCCGTCCATGGTGGCGTCCATGTCGAACGACTCGACCCGCTCGGTCAGGCGCAGCGGCTCGGTGATGAGCATCCGGTGCGTGGCGGATGGGAAGTAGTCGTCGATCGGCCGGCGGTTGACCGTTATCGTCCCGGCGCCTGGTCGGAACCGGACGCGGGCCACGGCGGCCTTGCGGCGTCCGGTCGTCTGGATCAGGGGCTTGGGCACGGCGGGGTCAGACTCCTCTTCGTTTGGGACGGATCAGGGTCGTCGAGGACGGATCAGGCCTGCTCGGCCCGGGTGCGGTACACGGAGGGATCGATGATCAGGGGGACGGGGCCCTGGGCGGCGTGGGGGTGGACGGGTCCGGCGTAGACCTTGAGCTTGCGCAGCATCTGGTGGCCGAGCGGCCCCCGGGGGAGCATCCCCTTGACGGCCCGGCGGACCGTGCCCTCCGGGTCCCGGGCCAGCAGCTCCCGGTAGCTGCGCGACGTCAGGCCGCCCGGGTAGCCCGAGTGGCGGTAGTAGCGCTTCTTGTCCGCCTTGTCCGAGGTCATGACCACCTTGGCCGCGTTGACGATTACGACGTGGTCGCCGGTGTCCATGTGGGGGGCGAAGATGGGCTTGTGCTTGCCCCGCAGGACGCGGGCGGTCTCGGAGGCCAGCCGACCGAGCACGGCGCCCTCGGCGTCGAGCGCGAACCACCGGCGCTCGATGTCGGTGGGTTTGGGCGAGAATGTGCGCACTTCGGGGCCCTCCAGGGACGGCTAGCTCGGCCGGCGGGTGCGCAGGCGCGCCTACCCAGCAAGGGCCAGCACCCATCCTAGCAGGGCGAAGCCGCCGGCGAGCCACGCCGGCGCCCGGCCGGCGCACCCGGGGCCGGTGCCTGGCCAGGTAGCCACGCCGGCGCCCGGCGGGCGACCAACGCCGGCGCCCGGTCGTTTTGGCTTCCCCGCCAGGCCCTGCATAATGTGACGCCAGTGCAGGGATCAGCAGGCCAGCTCCTGGCAACCAACTTCGGCTCGCCTCCCGGCATCACCAGCCAGGACAGCAACGTCCGCTTCCTGTGGAACCTGACCTACTGGCTGGCCATCCCCCTCGGCCTGCTGGTCATCGGCCTGGTCCTGTGGTGCGTAGTGCGCTACCGGCAACGGCCTGGCCGCCAGGGGCTGCCCCGGCAGTTCCAGTACCACATCCCGATCGAGGCGGCCTACACCATCATCCCCCTGGTCATGGTGGCCGTCGTCTTCGGGTTCGTGTTCAAGGCGGAGAGCAACATCGACGCCGTGGCCAAAAATCCCTCGGCCGAGGTCAGGGTGGAGGGCTTCCAGTGGGGCTGGCGCTTCACCTACATGAGGGTGGGCGGGAAGGCCCTGGCCGCCCCCCAGCGCTTCGAGGAGGTGGGCAGCGTAGCCAACGAGCCCAGCCTCAACGACGACAGCGCCCTGCCTGTCCTGACCCTGCCGGCCAACGTGACCGTACAGCTCGACCTGTTCTCCGACGACGTCAACCACTCCTTCTACATCCCGGCCACCCTGTTCAAGCGGGACCTGATCCAGGGCGTGAGCAACACCGTGGACATGAACTTCGTCAAGACCGGGCAGTTCATCGGGGAGTGCACGCAGTTCTGCGGCACCTTCCACCCCTACATGCGCTTCGTGGTCAACGTGGTGCCTCCGGCCCAGTTCGTCCAGTGGGCCGGCGCCCAGGTCCCCGGCTCGGTCACCTATGCCGGCAAACCCATAAACCCGGGCATCGCCCCCAACATCTTCGGAGCGGGCAATTGACCATCATCGAGGAAAGGCCAGCCCCCCCCGATTTCGGCCCCGACCACGTCCTGGTCGAGGTCATCCCCAGCCCGGAGCCCCACGGCTTCGTCAAGTACGCCACGAGCACCGATCACAAGCAGATCGGGCTCAACTACATGGCCACCGCCTTCCTCTTCCTCCTCTTCGCCGGCGCCCTGGCCTTCGTCATCCGCACCCAGCTGATCGTGCCCAACAACCGGTTCGTGAGCCCCGACGTCTTCAACCAGGTGTTCACGATCCACGGCACGGTCATGATCTTCGTCTTCCTCGGGCCCTTCGCCTTCGGGCTGGCCAACTACATCGTGCCGCTCCAGATCGGGGCGCCCGACATGGCCTTCCCCCGGTTCAACGCCTTCTCCTACTGGCTGTACCTGGGCGGGGGCCTGACCATCGTCTCGGGCTTCCTCACCAGCTCGGGAGCGGCCAACTTCGGCTGGTTCGCCTACGCCCCGCTGACGGAGTCGATCCACTCCCCTGGCGCCGGGGCCGACCTGTGGCTGGTGGGCGTGGCCCTGACCGGGTTCTCGGGCATCTTCACCGCCATCAACACCATCAGCACCATCTTCCTGCTGCGGGCCCCGGGGATGGTCATGTTCCGGATGCCGATCTTCGTGTGGAACCAGATGGTCACCATGTTCCTGGTCCTGCTGGCCTTCCCGGTGCTGACCGCGGCGCTGTTCCTGCTGTACTGCGACCGCCACTTCGACACCCATTTCTTCGACCCCAACCTGGGCGGCCAGCCCGTCCTTTGGCAGCACCTGTTCTGGTTCTTCGGCCACCCCGAGGTCTACATCCTGGTCCTGCCCTACTTCGGGGTGGTCACCGAGATCTTCTCGACCATGTCCAAGAAGCCGGTCTTCGGCTACAAGGGCATGATCGCCGCCACGCTGTCGATCGGGGCGTTGTCGATGGGGGTGTGGGCCCACCACATGTACACCACCGGGGCCGTCCTGCTGCCCTTCTTCGCCGCCATGTCGCTGCTCATCGCCGTGCCCACCGGCATCAAGTTCTTCAACTGGATCGGCACGATGTGGCGGGGCACGCTGGTGATCAACACGGCCATGCTGTTTTGCCTGGGCTTCCTCGTCACCTTCCTGCTCGGAGGCCTGACCGGGGTGATGCTGGCCGAGCCGCCGCTGGACTTCCAGCTCCACGACACCTACTTCATCGTCGCCCACTTCCACTACGTGATGTTCGGTGGGTCCGCCTTCGCCGTCTTTGCCAGCATCTTCTACTGGTTCCCGAAGTTCACCGGCCGCAAGCTGCACGAGGGTTGGGGCGTGACCTTCTTCGTGCTCATGTTCGTCGGGTTCAACCTGACCTTCTTCCCCCAGCACGACCTGGGCCTGCGGGGGATGCAGCGGCGCATCTCGATCTACCCGTCCAACCAGGGGTGGAACTTCCTCAACCTCCTCTCCACCCTCGGCTCCTACCTGATGGACGTGGCCATGGCCACCCTGGTCTGGAACATCTTCCGGTCCCTACGCAGGGGTGAGCGCGCCGGCGACAACCCGTGGGACGGGATGACCCTTGAGTGGGCCTGCTCCTCGCCCCCGCCCCACCACAACTTCGAGTCCCTCCCCCCGATCCGCTCCGAGCGGCCGGTCTGGGACGCCAACCACCCCGGCGAGCTGACCGCCGTCGGCCATCACTGAGCCGTGACCAGCCCCGTCGTGACCAGCCCCGTCGTGACCAGCCCTGACCCGAGGCGGCGGGGATGAAGCTCGAGTACCGCCTGATGCTCGGCGTGTCGGTGTTCCTCGCCGTGGTGGCCATCGTCTACTACCCGCTGTCGGCCGAGGACGCCGGCAGCACCTGCCTGGTCTTTGGGGCCATCGCCTACCTGATGCTGTGCGGCTACCTCGGTCTCCAGTACCTGCGGCGCCACCGCATACTGCGCCCCGAGGACCGCCTCGACGGCAAGGTGGCCGACGCCGTCGGCCCCGTCGCCTTTTTCCCGGCGGCCAGCATCTGGCCGGTGAGCCTGGGCATCGGCTTCGTGTTCCTGGCCCTGGGCCTGGTCTACGGCGCCTGGTTCTGGGCCATCGGCGGCATCGTCATGCTCGGGGCGGTCATCGGCTACAACGTCGAGGCCAACGCCGACCAGGACATCGGCGGCGAGGAGCACGAGCACGCCCACGACTAGCTGCTAGGCCTGGTGGCCCAGCAGCTCAGGGGGAGTCGAGCTTCAGCCGGGCGGCGCACTCGAGCATCAGGGCGTGGGCGAAGGCCTGGGGGAGGTTGCCACGCTGCTGGCGCTGGGCGACGTCCCACTCCTCGCTGAACAAGCCGGGCGGGCCGCAGGCGGAGCGGTTCCGCTCGAACCATGAGATGGCCTCGGCCGGCCGGCCCTGCATGGAGGCGACCAGGGCCATCAGGAAGCCGCAGAGCAGGAAGGCCCCCTCGGCGTCGCCCAGGGGGCGGTCGTCCTGGCGGAACCGGTAGACGAAGCCTTCGCGGCCCAGCTCCGACGCCACCGCGGCGACGGTGGCCCGGGCGCGGGGGTCATGGGGGGACACCGCCCCCCGGATGACGGGCAGCAGCAGGGCGGCGTCGACCCGGGGGTCTCCCGGCGAGCGCTGCCACCGGCCGCTCGGGTGGAGGCAGTCGGTGCCCACGTCGGCGGCGATGGTGTCGGCCAGGGCGCTCCAGGTGGCCCCCTGGGGGGCCGAGGCGTGCTCGGCCATGGCCCTCAGGCCGGCGGCGCAGGTAAGGCGGGAGTGGGCCCAGCGCCGTGGCTCCAGCTCCCAGATCCCGGCGTCGGGGTCCTGCCAGCGGGCCTCGACGGCCGCCACCGCCGCCTCCACCGCCGCCCAGTGCCCGGTGTCGAGGTGGTCGGCGCGGCCGGCGGCGGCGAAGAGGAGGAGGATCTCGCCGAGGGCGTCGAGCTGGAACTGCTTGTTGACCCAGTTGCCCAGCCTGTCGGCCCCCCCTGGATACCCGGCCAGGTGGGTCAGCCGGGTCTCGTCGGGGACGGGGCCGCCGTCGACCCGGTAGGCAGGCTTCAGGTGGGCGCCGTCGGCCATGACCCGGTCGGCGGCGAAGGCGACGGCGTCGTCGAGGAGGGGGTGGGGCCCGTCGGCGGCCACGGCCTGGCCGGCGTAGCTCTGGTCCCGGATCCAGGCGTAGCGGTAGTCGTAGTTGCGGCCCTGCTCGGCGCGCTCGGGCAGCGACATGGTGGCGGCCGCCACCATCCCTCCCCCCGAGGAGGTCAGGCCGGCCAGCACGGCGTAGGCGTGGCGGGCGTCGCGGGGAGCCAGGCAGCCGGCCAGGGGGGGCACTGCCACCTGCCACGCCGCCTCGGTGCTCTGCCATGCCGGCGCCGCCCGCAGCGGGCCGCCGGCCAGCGCCTGGCCCACCTCGAGCACCAGGTCGTGGCGGTCGCCGGCCTCCAGCTGGAGGTCCATCACCAAGGCGCCGTCGCCACCCGCCCGGGCGCCGGGAGCCCCCGACCAGCGTACGGCCAGACCCCCGGTCCGCCCGCTCCAGATCCCCCCGTCGAGGTCCCAGGACACCGGGCCGCGGCGACCGAAATCGGCGCGGGGATCGAGGACGACCCGCACGGCGGCCTTTCCTTTCACCACCTCCACCCGCCGCAGCACCACGGCGACGCCTGGGTCGGCCGGCATGGCGAGGGCGTCGCGGCATTCGACGATCGCCGCCGTGGTCACCCACCGGCTGCGCCAGATCAGGCTGCCCTCCTCGTAGTAGCCGCCCCAGACGAACCGGGCGCCCGCCGGCGTCACCGCGTACAGGCCCTTGCCGCCTACCAGATCAGAGAACACGGCGTCCGAGTGCCACCGGGGAGCGCACATCCAGGTCAGCTCCCCCCGGGGCCCGACCAGCGCGCCACGCTCCCCGTCGGCCACCAGGGCGTACTCCCGCAGCACGTGGGGAGGAAAGTCGGTGCCCGCCGCGGCGTGCTCCTGGGGGCTAGGTGGCGTGGCCTGCTTCGTTCCCGGCCGGCCCCGGGGTCAAACCGGTTTCCCCAGGCGGCCGGGCGGGCAGGACAGGTAGCGACATGCCCAGGCTGAACCCGCGCCCCGATGCCCTCGACGAGCTTGAGCGGGTCGACCGCGCCATCCGCGACCGCCTGGGCGAGTTCCACCGCACCCGCCCCGGCCCCGTCCCCGCCGGCGGGGACGGGGGAGGCGGGGAGG
>JBOGGP010000115.1:0-7529 GCA_050744105.1 Acidimicrobiales bacterium | reverse complement strand
GCCCAGCCCCGCCCGCCGGCCCATGCGGCGTGCCGGCCAGCCGGCGGCCGGCGCCGATGCCCAGGGCGGCGCCGCCGAGGCCGGCGGCGAGTGAGACGCCGGCGTAGGCGGCAGCAACGGCCGGCCGTCCGTGGTGGGCCAGGAGGTCGGTGTCCACGGCGAAGGTGGACCAGGTGGTGTAGGCCCCGAGGGCTCCTGTCCCCAAGAATGGCCGGATGTAGCTGCTCATGGGCCAGCGCTCCGACACCACGACCACCAGGACAGCCAGGACGACGCTGCCCGACACGTTGACCACCAGCGTCGTGACCGGGAACGCCTCCGGCCTGGTCGGCCACAGCAGGCCCAACTGGTAGCGGGCGGGCCCGCCCACCAGGCCCCCGGCTGCTACCGCAGCCACCATCTTCGAGCTCAGCGCGACTGGCCGGGGGACGTCCGGATCGATCGGGTCAGGGTGTCGCAAGCCCGGCCACAGTAGTGGCGGCCCGGCCCGGCTCAGCGAGGCTCAGGTAACCGGGGGGCCGGGGGTTGCCCCGGGGGTGGAGTTGCTCTGGGCCAGGAGGTCACGGATCTCCATGAGCAACACCTCCTGGTTGGACGCCACCGGGATCTCGTCGGCCGGCAGCTGGCCCCGGGCCCGGCGGGCGCTCAGGGCATTTAGGGGGGCGACCACGAAGAAGTAGACGGCGGCGGCGATGCTGATAAAACTCACCAGGGCGTTGACGAGGTCACCGTAGAGGAACCTGCTGTGGTGGATGGTGAAGTGCAGGGTCGAGAAGTCGGGCTGGCCCACGATGGCGGCGATCAACGGGGTCACGATGTCCTTCACCAGGGCGGTGACCACGGCGCCGAAGGCGACTCCGATCACGACGGCGATGGCGAGGTCGACGACGTTGCCTCGCAAGACGAACTGCTTGAAACCCTTCAACACCGTCGATACCCCTCCCTACGCTTGACAAAGCGAGGGCGGCACCCTGCCGCCCTCGCTTCGGAACTCGCCGTCTCCCCGGCTCCACTGTCACCTGGTCGCTCCACCTCGTCCGGGGGTACCGCAGCCCTAACGGGCACTCACGGGCACTCACGGGCACTCCGGCATGGGCTGGAAGTGTGTCCAGGGGCCGTACCGACGGCGGCGGGGTCCGGGACGCCCCGGACCTCGGGCTCAGTCGGGCGGAGTCTCTCCTTCGGTCGAGCTCGGTGCTCCCACGTCGCTCCTCCTTCCCGGGTTCGTAGTGCTGGCCGGCTCGGCGCCGCCGCTTCCTCTACCCGTGCTCCCATTCAACGACGCCGGCCGGTGCCTGTCAACACCCTTTTGTCAGCGACCTCCCGCCGCTCAGAGGAGCTCGGCGGCCAGGTCGGCCACCGGCGACCGCTCCCCCTGGGTCAGCACCAGGTGGCCGAACAGCGCCTGGCCGGCGAAGCGGTCGGCCAGCACGCTGATGCCCGAGGTCCGCTCCGAGACGAACGGGCTGTCGATCTGGGAGACGTCCCCGACGAGGACCACCTTCGATCCTTCCCCCAGGCGGGTCAGGATGGTCTTGAGGGTGAGGGGCTCCAGGTTTTGCGCCTCGTCGACGATGATGAAGGTGCGCTGCAGCGACCGGCCCCGCAGGAACGTTACCGACTGCATGTCGACCAGGCCGGCCTCTATCCAGTCCTCCAGCTGCCGGGAGGCGCCGGTGTGGGAGTGGTCGTCGCGCAGGGCGGCCATCGTGTCGGACACGGTGGCGAACCACGGCCCGAGCTTCTCGCGCAGGTCGCCGGGCAGAAACCCGACATCCTGGCGCCCGACGGCGATCATGGGCCGGATGATCATTATCCGCTCGTAGCGCTTGGAGGCGGGCTCGAAGGTCTGCTCCAGGCCGGCGGCGATGGCGAGCATGGTCTTGCCGGTGCCGGCCCGGCCCGACAGCCCCACGATCGGCACCCCGGGATCGAGCAGCAGGTCCAGGGCGAAGCGCTGCTCCTTCGAGCGGGGTCGCATGCCCCACGCCTCCTGGCGCTTGGCCAGGACCCGGAGGCCGTCCCGGTGCCGGCGCACCAGGACCGACTGACGGCCGGCGGTGAGGACACCGAACTCGTTGACCAGGAGGGGTCCGAGGGCTCGGGCATCGCCGTCGCCGAGCTGGGCCAGGTGGACCTCCCAGGAGTCGTAGAGGGCCTCGACCAGGGCGGCGCTGATCTCGGCACCGTGCCAACCGGGCCGGGCCTCGGTGTGGAAGCCGGCCCGGGTCTGGCGGTACTCCTCCGCCTCCAAGCCGACGGCGGCCGCCTTGAGCCGCAGGTTTACGTCGGCTGAGACAAGCTTGACCCGGCCGGCGGAGCTGCCGGCCGTACCGGCCGGATCGGCCGGGTCGACCGCAGGCGCATGGCGCAGGCCCAGGGCGGCAGCCAGGATGCGGTTGTCGGCCTTGCCCACGTCGAGGCCCAGGCGCTCCACCTGGTCGAGCCGCTGGCCGTTGATCACGACCCTGAGGGTCCCCCCGCCGACCAGCGGCAGTGGCGCCCGCAGGTCCCGGCCCGGGCTCGTCACCCGGAGCTCCTCGAGCAGCCGGGCGGCGCTGCGGGCGGCCTGGCCGACTGTGTCCAGCCGGCCCTTGTGGTTGTCGAGCTCCTCGATGACCTTGAGGGGCAGCACCACCTGGGCGCCCGGGAAGGCGAATATCGAGTCGGGGTCGGCCAGCAGGACGCTGGTGTCCAGCACCACGGTGGCCCCGGTGGCCGAGGTGGTCGGTGGGGCGGGCGTCTCGGCCAGGGTCACTAGCGACCTCCCGACTCGGGGGGCAACCGCTGGCCCCGTCTGGAGCCACCATACCAAGGCGAGCGTTGCTTCGTTGACTGAAGTTTGAGTATTCACCCTGGTCAAGACCTCGACAGAGTCAACGAAGCAACGCTCGTCTTAGTAACTGGGCCCGACACGCCGGTGGTGGCAATCCGGCGGGCGTCGCCGCCGCCCCCAGGGAGACCGGCTGAGAAATCCCTCAAGTCCCGGCGCCCACGTGCCGATGGGTACCTGTTACCAAGTGTTCTGTGTAAGGGCACCAGCCTGACGGTCGCCTTTTCGGCGCGACCGAACTTCATTTGTGAGGTCGTTCACGCTTAAGGTGATCGACCGTCGATGTTAACGCTTTCGACACTCCGGCGTTCTTTGGCGCCGATACATTCGACCCGGTTCGAGACCGGTCGTTACATGTCGAACGGCCATCAGACAGGGCGCCTGCCGTGCTATCCAACGGTTGGTCGGGAGGGACAGTTTCGTGGCACGAGCGATCACATCCGAGCGGGACCTCTTTTGGGGGATGACCCCTTTCGGTCGGGGCAGCGCCGCCTTGGTGGCCGCCCTCGACCGGGCCGGGGCATTCGCCGTCGTCGACCTGGGGGAGTCGCCGGGGCCGGCGGGTGCCACGCTGGCAGCCGCGGAGGCCGGCGCCGGCGCCGGGGGCTTCGGGATCCGGGTCGCCGGCGCCCACGTGCTCGGCGGCCACCCGGTGCCAGGCTCGGTCACCACGGTGGTCGTTGCTGCCGGGCACCCCTGGCCCGCCGGCGGTTTCGCCGGCCGGTCCGACCTCCGGGTGGTGGCGGAGGTCACCTCGCTGGAGGAGGCGCAGGCGGCCCTGGCCGCCGGCGCCGGTGGCCTGGTCGCCAAGGGAGCCGAGAGCGGGGGCCGGGTGGGGGACATGGGGTCTTTTGTGCTCCTCCAGCAGCTGGTCCGGCATGTGGACCTGCCCTTGTGGTGCCAGGGCGGCATGGGGCTGCACACGGCGGCCGCGGCCATCGCCGGGGGAGCCACCGGGGTGGTTTTCGACACCCAGCTGGCGCTGGTCTCGGAGGTGGGCCTGCCCGACGCGGTCAGGTCCGCCATCGCCTCCATGGACGGTGCCGAGACGGCGGTGGTGGGCGGCCACCGGATCCTGGTCCGCCCCGGCGTGGCCACCGCCGACCCCTCCGACGGACCAGCCGAGGTGGCCTCCCGCCTGGGAGTCGACCTGGGTTGCTCGCTCCTCGCCGCCGGCCAGGACACCTCCTTCGCCGCCGGCCTGGCCCAGAGGTTCCACACCGCCGGCGGCGTCGTGAGGGCCGTGCGCCGGGCCATGTCCTCCCAGCTCGGATCGGCCCGGAGCCGGTCGGTGCTGGCCCCGGGATCGGCCTTCGCCACCAACCTCGGCCTGCGCTACCCGATCGCCCAGGGTCCCATGACCAGGGTCAGCGACTCCCCCGATTTCGCCGCCGCCGTGGCTGCCGCCGGTGGGCTGCCGTTCGTGGCCCTGGCCCTGATGGCCCCCGACGATGCCGCCGCCCTCCTGGATCGGACCAGGGCCCTGCTGGGGGAGCGGACATGGGGAGTGGGGATCCTCGGCTTCGTCCCCCCCGAGCTGCGCGCCGGTCAGCTGGCGGCAGTGGTCGAGGCCCGTCCCCGGGTGGCCCTCATCGCCGGCGGGCGGCCGGCGCTGGCCCGGCCGCTCGAGGAGGCGGGGATCGCCACCTTCCTCCACGTGCCCTCCCCCGGCCTGCTCGAGCTGTTCGTGCGGGAGGGGGCTCGCCGCTTCGTTTTCGAGGGGCGTGAATGCGGAGGCCACGTCGGCCCCCGTTCGAGCTTCGTGCTGTGGGAGCAGCAGATCGCCCAGCTCCTGAAATCCGGTCCCGAAGGCATGGACCTGCTCTTTGCCGGTGGCATCCACGATTCCCTGTCGGCGTCCATGGTGGCGGCCATGACCGTTCCACTGGTAGAGGCCGGAGCCCGCGTGGGCGTGCTCATGGGCACGGCCTACCTTTTCACCGACGAGGCGGTGGCGACGGGTGCCATTCAGGCGCCGTTCCAGGAGGTCGCCCTGGCCTGCGGGCGGACCGCTCTCCTCGAGACCGCCCCTGGGCATACCACCCGCTGCGCCCAGACGCCTTTCGTGGCGCGCTTCGACGACAGGCGTCAGGCCCTCGAGGCGGCGGGGACGAGCGGGCCCGACCGCTGGGCCGCCCTGGAGGAGCTCAACCTCGGGCGCCTGCGGGTGGCGGCCAAGGGCATCCGGCGACAAGGCCCGAGCCTGGTGAGAGTCGAGCCCGCCGAGCAGCGGGAGGAGGGCCTCTACATGATCGGGGAGGCGGCCGTCCTGCGATCGGAGGCGACCACCGTCGCCGCCCTCCACCACGACGTCTCCGTCGGCAGCGGCGAGGTGCTCGACGCCCTGGAGGCGGCCCATGCCGCCCCGGCGGCCGAGGTGGGCGCTGCCGACGTTGCCGTCATCGGCCTGGCCTGCGTGTTCCCCGGAGCAGGAAGCGCGACCGAGTACTGGTCCAACATCGTCGACGGCACGTCCCACATGAGCGAGGTCAGCCGGCAGCGCTGGGACCCGGCCCTGTACTGCGACTCCGAGGTGCTCGGCCCCAAGGGGACGGTCACGCCCTCCCGCTGGGGCGGCTTTCTCGACCCCGTGCCGTTCGACCCCGTGCGATTCGGCATACCCCCCTCCTCTCTGGGAGCCATCGAGCCGGTCCAGTTGCTCAGCCTCGAGGTGGCCGCCCGGGCCCTGGCCGACGCCGGGTACGCCGAGCGGGACTTCGACCGGTCCCGGACCTCGGTGGTCTTCGGCGTGGAGGGGGCCTCCGACCTGTCGAGCGCCTACGTGTTCCGGTCCCTGGCCCAGACCTACCTCGGTTCGGTCCCCGACGCCCTGGACCAGCACCTGCCGGCCATGACCGAGGACTCCTTCCCCGGGGTCCTGAGCAACGTGGTGGCCGGTCGCATCGCCAACCGGCTCGACCTCGGAGGCACCAACCTGTCGGTGGACGCCGCCTGCGCCGCCTCCCTGGCCGCGGTGCACCTGGCCTGCCAGGAGCTGGCCACGGCGTCGGCCGACATGGTCCTGTGCGGCGGCGCCGACCTCCACAACGGCATCTACGACTACCAGCTCTTCGCCAGTGTCGGCGCCCTGTCGGCCACAGGCGCGTGCCGGAGCTTCGACCAGAGCGCAGACGGGATCGCCCTTGGCGAGGGCGTCGCCTGCGTGGTGCTCAAGCGCCTGGCCGATGCCGCCGCGGACGGGGACCGCATCTACGCGGTGATCAAAGGGGTGGGCTCCTCGAGCGACGGGCGCAGCCTGGGCCTCACCGCGCCGCGAGGAGCCGGGCAGCGACTGGCCCTCGAGCGGGCCTACGGCCGGGCCGGAGTCGGTCCCGAGACGGTCGGGCTGGTCGAGGCCCACGGCACCGGCACCGTGGTGGGGGACCGCACCGAGCTGTCGGCTCTGACCGCCTTCTTCGGCGATGCCGGCAGCCTCCCCGGGTCGTGCGCTCTGGGATCGGTCAAGTCCCAGATCGGCCACACCAAGTGCGCGGCGGGCATGGCCGGGCTGATCAAGGCCAGCCTGGCTCTCCACCACGCCGTGCTCCCGCCGGCGGCGCAGTTGGATCGCCCGAGCCTGGTCTTCGACCGGGCCACCAGCCCCTTCGCCTTCGCCAAGACGGCACGGCCATGGGCCGGCTCCCGACGTCGGGCCGGCGTCAGCGCCTTCGGCTTCGGCGGCTCCAACTTTCACGTGGTCATGGAGTCCTGCGGGACCAGCCCTCCCGCCCACGGCCTGGAGGCGTGGCCGGCGGAGCTGTTCCTTTTGCGGGGTGACGACGGCGTGGCCGTCGAGGACAGCCTCGACGACATCGGCGCCCGGCTCGGCCGTCCCGGCGTGGCCCTTCGCGACCTGGCCGCCCACGTGTGGGCACGAGGCTCGGGCCCTGTCCGTGCCGCCGTGGTAGCCACCAGCATCGAGGATCTGCGGGCCAAGCTGGCCATGGCCAGCGGCGGGCAGGCCGGCCCGGGCGTCTACCTCCCTGCTCGAGGCCCGGGCGGCGCTGACTCGGACGGCGCTGACTCGGGAAGGGGTGACTCGGGAAGGGGTGACTCGGGCGGGATCGCCTTCCTGTTTCCCGGTCAGGGCAGCCAGCGGCCGGGCATGCTGGCCGACGTCTTCGTGGCCTTCCCCCGCCTCCACCGGCTGCTGCGCCTGGCCGAGGCTCACCTCCCGGTCATGTTCCCCCCGGCGAGCGCCGATCCCGACGTCACCGCCGCCCAGCGGGCCGCCCACAACGACACCCGGGTGGCCCAGCCCACCCTGGGGGTGGCCGGTTTGGCCATGGCTACCCTGCTGGCCGACCTGGGGGTGCGCCCCGACGCTCTCGGAGGACACAGCTTCGGGGAGCTGGTCGCCCTGAGCGTGGCCGGGGTCTTTTCCGCCGGCGACCTGATCTTGCTCAGCGAGGCTCGGGGCGCGGCCATGGCCGCCTCGTCGCCGGGTGATCCGGGGGCCATGGCCGCCGTCGCCGGCCCGGCGGCGCGCCTCACCGGCCTCCTCGGCCGCTGGCCGGGCGTGGTGGTGGCCAACGACAACTCACCCCGCCAGGCCGTGATATCGGGGCCCAGCGCCGGCGTGGCGGAGGCGGCCGCCCACCTGTCGGGCGAGGGCGTGGCCACCCGGCTGCTGCCCGTGGCCTGTGGCTTCCACAGCCACCTGATGGCGGCGGCGGCGGGGTCCGTCGCCGCCGCC
>JBOGGP010000114.1:0-7639 GCA_050744105.1 Acidimicrobiales bacterium | reverse complement strand
CCGCTGGCGCTGGGGCTGGGGCTGGAGGTGGTGGGCCGTCGCCAGATTCTGCAGCTGCATAATCTCCTGGGCACCCCGCCGGCGCCGGCGCTGGCGCTGGGGCTTGGGCTGGGGCCGGCCCTGGAGTTGGAACTGGGGAGCGGTCGCCGGATTCTGCAGCTGCATAATCTCCCGGGCTTCCCGCCGGCGCCGGCGGGCCCTCGGCCCCGAGGTCGATGAAGGCCTGTAGGACGGCGGTGACCTCGGCGGCTTCGAGGTCGGTGAGGACCACCTCCAGGCGGCTGTGGCCGTCGCCCAGGGGGACCAGGCGCAGGCCCCGGCGGGAAGAGGGGTCGGGCGGGGGGCGGTGCTGGCCGGAGTGGAGCTGGTAGGAACGCACGGCGGCGTCCACGTCGGGCAGCGGGGCGACTGAGGCCAGGTCCACCATTGCGGCGTCGACCTCGGGGTCGGGCCCGTCCATGCGGGCGATGGCCCGGGCCGCGGAGTAGGAGATGCGCCCCGAGGCCAGCGCCTCGGCCACGACGGGGCGCACGGCCAGCTGGCGGGCCAGGGCCAGCTTTTCGTAGGCCGTCGGCCGGGCCATGCCGGTCCGCCAGGTGAGCCAGTCCACCGCCGACAGCGAGCCGTCGGCCGCCCACCCCCCAGCGCGGTCGAAGTCGGCCAGGGCCAGCAGCCAGGCCGCCTCCCCCCGGTCCATCTCGGAGCGGTGGGCCACCAGCCACTCGCCCTGCTCGGCGAAGCTACTGGGCGCGCTCGGCGGCGCCGGTGTCGTCGGGTTGGTCGCAGCGCCCTGCTCGGCGACGCTCCTGGGCGCGCTCGGCGGCGCCGGTGTCGTCGGGTTGGTCGCAGCGCCCTGCTCGGCGCGGCTCCTGGGCGCGCTCGGCGGCGCCGGCGTCGTCGGGTTGGTCGCAGCGCCCTGCTCGGCGAAGCTAGTGGGCGCGCTCGGCGGCGCCGGCGTCGTCGGGTTGGTCGGCGTCGTCGGGTTGGTCGCAGTCGTCGGGTTGGTCGGGGTCGTGCACGCCATGGGCCGTCCTCTGGGCGCTCGTCGCTTCGGTTGTCCAGATCGGGCTCACGGGCCCGACGACCGCCACCCACGCTACCGGGGGGGTGTGACCGTTATGGGGCCTGGGTGCGGCGCCCCGTAGGTGCGATTGATACCTATTGACCGCTTGCCGATCACTGGGCTACAACGCATCGTGTCGCGCATGGTGACCGGGCGATTGGTCCCGGCACCGGCGCCAGGGGGGAAGGGATGTCGAAGATGGAGAGGGCGCACGTGGGCTACCGGTACGGCCCGGAAATGGACCGCCGCAGGTTTATCAAGCGGTGCCTGGCGGCCGGCATCGCCGTGCCGGCCCTGCCCTGGCTGCTGGACGCCTGCGCCTCGTCGACCAAGGCAGGCACCTCGGTCAGCCCGACCAGCCGGCCGCTGGCCACCAACCAGGACCTCACCATCGGCGCCACCCAGGACCTGTACGTGACCTCGGGGCCCAAGTCGGCTCTCGGGTCCTACCCCCTCAATGCCAACGTCTACGAGTCGTTGATCCGGCTGGAGCCCGACTACTCCACGTCGCCGTGGCTGGCCCAGCGGTGGGAGCAGACGGCGACCAACACCTTCCGGTTCCACCTCCGGCCCGGCGTCACCTTCCACGACGGGTCGCCCTTCACCGCGGCCGACGTGAAGTACACCTTCGACCGGATCGCGTCGGCGGGCGGAGGGCTCGTCGGTCTGGGGCCCGACTCCACGGTGGTCGTCGACCCCATGACGGTGGACGTGACCCCCAAGAAGGCCAACCTGCGGATATTCGAGGAGGTGGTCCACCCCCAGTACAGCATCTACAAGGCGGGGACGCAGCCGGGCCCGGGCGTGCCGGGGACAGGGCCGTTCCGCTTTACCTCCTACGTCACCCAGTCCCGGCTGGCGGTCACCCGCAACGACAGCTACTGGGGCACCAAGGCCGGTCCCTCGACCATCACCTTCCAGTTCGAGGCCGACGCCAACTCCCGCAGCCTGGCCCTGTCGTCGGGGCAGCTCGACATCGCCATCGACGTGCCGCGACCGTCGGTGACGAGCCTCGAGCACCAGAGCGGGGTGAAGATCGCGTCGGCCCCGGTCGGTCTCTACAACGCGTTCTACATCAACATCCACGGCGCTGCCCCCTACACCATCGGCGCCGACCCGGCCGTGCGCAGCGCCCTGCAGATGGGGATCGACCGGCCCGGGCTGATCAAGAGCGTCTTCGGCGGGCTGGGCGCACCGGCCCAGACCCTGCTCCCGCCGGCCCTGCTCGGACCTGCGGCCAGCGCGGTCAAGGGATGGAGCTACGACCCGGCCAAGGCCAAGGCGGCTCTCGACTCGGCGGGCTGGACGGCGGGAGGCGGCGGCGTGCGGAGCAAGGGGGGCACCCCCCTGCAGCTGGTGCTGGTCAACGGCTTCCCCGACGCCGCCGCCAACTCGGGGACCCCCGAGTTTGTACAGGCCAACCTGGCGCAGATAGGCGTCGGCATCACCATCAAGACCGAGGCGGACGGCCCCAGCTACTCGGCTGCCCTGGCCCAGGGGGCGGGGGACCTGTTCCTCGAGACCGGCAACCAGAACGACGCCAATCCCGCCTTCCTGCCCGAGATCCTCTTCTTCGACTCGCCGGACTCGAGCTACGCCAAGCTCTTTGCCCCCGGCCCGGCGTTCGACCAGCAGGTCAGTGCCGCCCTGGCCGCCACCACCGACGCGCAGGCCAAGCAGGCCATGGCCGAGGCCATCCACCAGGTGGTGGACGTGTCGGCCGTGCTGGTCGAGCTGGCTGCTCTCAAACGGATCTTCGGGCTGCGGTCCAACGTCGAGGGCCTGGTGGCCCACCCCTCCGACGTCAACCAGAGCTGGGCGTCGCTCTACCGAGTCGCCTAGCCAGGGGTGCCAGCCCAGGGCACTGAGCGCGTGCACCGGCTCGGGCACGTGGCCGCCCCGAGGAGCTACCTGGCCCGGCGTCTCCTAACCCTGGTGCCCATCTGGGCGGGTATCAGCGCCCTGGCCTTCGTCGTGGGCCACCTGGCGTCGGGAGACCCGGGCGAGGCCATCCTCAGCGGCCAGCTGGGCCGGCCGCCGACCCACCACGAGCTGGTGGCCTTCGACCGCTCGCTGGGGCTCTATCAGTCCCTGCCCGTGCAGTACTACCACTGGCTGCTGGGCGCGCTCCACGGTGACCTGGGGCGGTCGTACCAGACCCACCAGCAGGTGGTGGGGGTGCTCGTCTCCCACCTCCCGGCGACGCTGCTGCTGGCCGGAGCCTCGCTGGCGGTGACGGTCGTGGTGGCGGTCCCGCTGGGCACCTGGGCAGCGATGCGGGCGGCGCGCTGGCCCGACGCGGTCACCCGGGTGGTCTCGGTGGGCTCGGCCGCCCTGCCGAGCTTCTGGGTGGGGTACCTGCTCATCATCGTCTTCGCCGTCCACCTGTCCCTCCTGCCGGCCCAGGGCCAGCAAGGGCCGGCCTCCCTGGTCCTGCCCGTCGTCACCCTCAGCGTGGCCGTGGTCGGCGTGCCCCTGCGCCTGGTCCGCACCTCGGTGCTCGAGGTCCTCCGCCAGGACTACGTCCGCACCGCCCGGGCCGTGGGCACCCCGGAGCGCAGCGTCGTGGCCCGCCACATCCTGCGCAACGCGCTGGGACCGGTGGTGACCTACTTCGGCCTGGTGCTCGGGGGACTGCTCGGGGGTGCGGTGGTGATCGAGACGGTCTTCTCCTGGCCGGGGGTCGGCTTCGAGGTGACCCAGGCCATCCACTACCGGGACTACCCGGTGGTGCAGGGCTTCGTCCTCTTTACCGGGACGGTCTTCGTGCTCGTGAACCTGGCGGTGGATCTGAGCTACCGGCGGCTCGATCCCAGGATCCGGCTGGGCGGGCGCGCCACCCTGGCACCGAGGCGGAGCCCGGCGGGTGCCTGAGACGGCGCAGGGGATGGCCCTGAGCCCCGCAGCCGCCGAGGTCATGCTCGTTGACGCCGCCGTGCTGCCGGCGGCCGGACTGTGGCGGCGGATGCGGTCGGACCGGTCGGCCGTCGTCGGCCTGGCACTGGCCTCCTTTCTCCTCATCCTGGCCTTGCTGGGCCCGGTCCTGGTGCCGCAGGACCCCCTCGCCATCCACCCCGACGACATCCTGGCCGGGCCGGGCTCGGGGCACCTCTTCGGCACCGACAACCTGGGTCGGGACATACTCTCCAGGGTCGTCGCCGGCAGCCGGGCGTCGGTGTCGATCGCCCTCCTGACGGCGGGGTGCATCCTGGCGACGGGGACGGTGATCGGCGCCGTGGCCGGTTTCGCGGGTCGGTGGGTGGACTCGGTGGCCATGCGCGTGGTCGACGTGTTCCTGGCCTTCCCGACCCTGGTGCTGGCGCTGGCCATCGCCGGCACGCTGGGAGGCGGCTTCGGCAGCCTGGTCCTGGCTCTGGTGGCCACCGGTTGGCCGGCCTACGCCCGCCTGGTGCGCGGCGGGGTGATCTCCGAGCGGGAGCGGGAGTACGTCGACGCCGCCCGCGGGCTCGGGGCCCGGCCCCGGCGGCTGCTGGCCGGCCACATCCTGCCCAACGCCCTGTCGCCGGTGCTGGTCCTGCTCAGCTTCGACCTGGGCACCATCATCCTCTTCGTCGCCGCCCTCGGCTACCTGGGGGTGGGGATCCCTCCTCCGACGCCGGAGTGGGGCACCATGGTCTCCGACGGCCGCAACTTCGTGTTCAGCTCGCCCGAGATGATCCTGTTCCCTGGCCTGGCCATCGCCATCGCCGTGGTCGGCTTCAACCTCCTCGGCGACGGGCTCCGCAATGCGCTGGACCCGCGTCACCTCCCGGCCCGGGGGCGCCTCACCTGGGGGCGTCGGTCGAGCGGCGCCGGTGCCGGCGGCCGGGCAACCTCGGAGCGCCCGGCGGTCTCGGGGGCCAGAGATGCCCGGCCCTCGGGCCGCCCCGCCCTGTTGAAGGTGGAGCGGCTGGAGGTGCGAATCGAGGTTGGCGACGCCGCCGTCCACGCCGTCAACGGGGTCACCTTCAGCGTCGAGGCCGGCGAGACGGTCGGCCTGGTGGGCGAGTCGGGTTGTGGCAAGACCGTCACCGCGCTGTCGATCATGGGCCTGCTGCCTCCCGGTGGCCGGATCGTGACCGGCCACGTCGAGCTGTCCGGCCAGGCCGTGACGGGGGCCGGCGAGGGATCGTTGCGCCAGCTACGGGGCCGGGCGGTGGGCATGGTCTTCCAGGACCCGATGTCGTCGCTCAACCCGACGATGACCATCGGAGACCAGATTGCCCGGCCGCTGCGCCACCACCTGGGCATCACCCGCCATCAGGCACGCGCCAGGGCGGCCGAGGCCCTGGCCCTCGTCGGCCTACCCAAGCCGGCCGAGCGCGTCGACGACTATCCCCACCAGCTCTCCGGTGGGCAGCGCCAGCGGGTCATGATCGCCATGGCCGTGGCCTGCGGGCCCAAGCTGCTCATCGCCGACGAGCCCACCACCGCTCTGGACGTCACCATCCAGGCCCAGATCCTCGAGCTCCTGGACGACCTCAAGGCCAGCCTCGGGATGGGCCTGCTGCTGATCACCCACGACCTCGGGGTCATCGCCCGGACAGCCGACCGGGTGATGGTCATGTACGCCGGCCGCATCGTCGAGTCAGCCAGCACCGCGAGCGTCTTCCACCGGATGAGCCATCCCTACACCGAGGCCCTCCTCCAGTCCCTCCCCCAGGTGGCCCAGCGCGGTGCCACCCTGGCCAGCATCCCGGGCCTGCCCCCCGACCTGCGCCACCCGGTCGGGGGATGCTCCTTTGCACCTCGGTGCCGCTACGCCACCCCCGGGTGCGCGGACCTGGTCCCTCCCCTGGTCGAGAAGGTGCCGGGCCACCGTTACGCCTGCTATCACCCGGTCGGGCCCAGCGGCGATCGCCGGTCCGCCACCACCGGGGTCCTCGTGGGTCGAGGGCCCAGGGCCCCAACGGCGCCGGCACCTGCGGCCGAACCCCTGGTGGAGGTCGACCGGGTCGTAAAGGAGCTCCCCCTGCGATGGGCCGGGGGTGCCCCGGGGACCCGGTCGGTCAAGGCCGTCTCAGGGGTGTCCCTAAGCGTCGGGCGGGGCGAGACCTTCGCTCTGGTGGGCGAGTCCGGGTGCGGCAAGACCACTCTCGGTCGGATGCTCGTGGCTCTGGAGGCGCCGGACTCGGGCCGCGTCGTCTTCTCCGGCCAGGACCTGGCCGACCTGGCGCCCCGCCAGCTGAGGCAGCGGCGCCAGCAGTTCCAGCTGATGTTCCAGGATCCGGCGTCCAGCCTCGATCCCCGGGTCAAGGTCGGCGCGGCGCTGCGGGAGCCCCTGGCCATCCACCAGGTAGGCAGCGAGGCGGAGCGCAGGGCACGGGTCTCGGAGCTGCTGGCCGAGGTGGGCCTGGACGACCAGGCGGAGGGGCTGTACCCCCACCAGTTCTCAGGGGGGCAGCGACAGCGGATCGCCCTGGCCCGGGCCCTGGCCCTCCGGCCCAGCCTGGTCGTGGCCGACGAGCCGGTCTCGGCCCTCGACGTGTCGATCCGCTCGCAGATCCTCAACCTGATGCGGCGGCTGCAGGCCGACCACGCCCTCACCTACGTGCTGATCTCCCACGACCTGGGGGTGGTCCGCAACCTGGCCGACCGCACCGGGGTGATGTACCTGGGCAAGCTGGTGGAGACCGGCCCCACCGAGGACGTCTACCGGCAGCCCGCCCATCCCTACACCGCCGCCCTCCTCGCCGCGGTCCCGGTGGCCGACCCCACCCTGGAGAGGGCCAGGCCCCGACTGGCCATCAGGGGCGAGCTGCCCTCGGCGGTCGATCCCCCGACGGGCTGCCGCTACCGGACCCGCTGCCCGCTGGCCCAGGAGGTCTGCGCCGCCGTGGAGCCACCGATGCGGCCCTTCGACACCGCCGCGCACCTGGCCGCCTGCCACTTCCCGCTCCGCCCGCCCCCAGGCGCCGGCGGGAGCCAACGGGCCGAGCCCACCCGACGAGAGGAGCAGTCTCTTGACCCGACATGACGATGCCCAGCCTGCCAGCGCCCAGCCTGGCAGGGACCAGCCCGGCAGGGACCAGCCTGAGAGGGGCGTCCGCCTCAACCTGTACTGCCCTGGCTGACTTCCGGGATACCACCTCCCCTACGTGGGAGGGGCGGCGAGCGGTCTGTTCGCCGAAGCCGGGATCGAGGTGTCCATCGCCGAGCCCGACCCGGGACCCGAGAACATCCGCAGCGTGGCCGAGGGGCGCGCCGACTACTGCCTGACCAGCGTCGCCCACTACCTGGCGGCCCGGGCCAGGTGGGGCAACCTGGCCGCCCGCTTCGTAGCCGTCGTCGTCCAGCGCAGCCCCATCGCCGCCCTGGTCCGGGCCGACTCCGGCATCACCGGGGTCCAGGACCTGGCCAAGGCCACCCTGGGAGGGCCGACCGGGCCGGGTATGGGGTCGCTGGTGGCCCAGTACGTCGCCGGCCTGGGCCTGCTCGGCATCGAGCCGCCCCCCATCCGGTCCATGGACTACCTGGAGGCCCCTGCCGCTCTCGGTCGCGGCGAGGTCGACGCCATCGCCGACTACGCCGACCTCCTGCCCAGGATGCGCCGGAGGGCGGGGACGGAGCTGAGGG
>JBOGGP010000113.1:0-7676 GCA_050744105.1 Acidimicrobiales bacterium | reverse complement strand
TCCAGAAGTGGAAGGGGACGGCGGCCACCTTGAAGCCGAGACCGACCACCAGCAGGGCCATTCCCGCCAGCAGCACCCCGTCGTTGGTCAGGGTGTTGGCGGCCAGGAAACGGTTGATGTCGCCGAGCTGGGTGGAGCCGGTGGCCCCGTAGACCAGGGCGGCCCCGTAAAGGAAGATGGCCGATGAGAACGACCCGAGGATGAAATACTTGAGGCCGGCCTCCCCCGAGACGGCCCGGCGCCGGTGGTAGGCGGCCATCACGTACAGCGAGATCGAGAGGATCTCGAGGCCGAGGAAGAGCATGACCAGGCCGCCCGAGGCGGCCATGAGCATCCCCCCCGACCCGCACAGCAGCATGAGGACGTAGGCCTCCGGCCCGTCCAGGCCCTCCCTCCGCAGGTAGCTGTCGGAGGTCAGGGCGGCGAGGACGATGGCGCTGCCGATCAGGACGTAGAAGGCCACGCTGAAGTGGTCGAAGTAGATCTGCTGGGCGATGGTGGCCCGGCCGCCGTGGGCGGGCACGTCGGCCCAGTCGAATGCAGAGAACACCGTCGCCGCCCCCCCGATGGCCACGGTCAGGGCCGACCACAGGCCCGGGCGGGACCGCCGGGGCAGCACGGCGGCCACCGCCAGCATGACCAGGGCCCCGACGAAGACGACGAGTATGGGCCCGATGCTGAAGTAGGCGACCCCGATGTGCAGGCTGGCGGGGGTGTTGCAAAAGTCGCCGACCGACGACCCCGACGGGGAGACGGTGCAGGGCAGGGGCACGACCGGGACCGCCCGGTGGGCGCCGGCGGCCAGGAGCCCGGGGCCGGTGGTCACTGAGCCCCCTCCCCCGGCCCGGCGATCGTCGCCGCCGGCACGCCGCCGACCCTGGCCCCGGGACCATCCACCACCTGGTCGGCCGGCACCGCGTAGACCTGGTGGCCACCCGCGGGCTGGAGCCCCGACACCGGGATGGCGAAGTGGGGGTCGACGGCCTGCACGTGGGACAGCAGGTGCCCGACGGCGGGGGTCACCCGGTCCAGGAAGGGCTTGGGGTAGACCCCGAGGAAGATGATGCCGGCGAGGAGGGGAGCGATGGCGCCCTTCTCCCGCCAGCTCATGTCCGAGATGGCGGCGTTGGCCCCAGCCACCGGGCCGTGGAACACCCGCTGGTAGGCCCACAGCAGGTAGACGGCGGAGAGGACGACCCCGGTGGCGCCGGCCACCGCCCACCACCGGTGGGTGATAAAGGTGCCCACCAGCACCAGGAACTCCCCGACGAAGCCGTTGAGCCCGGGCAGGCCGACGGCGGCCATGACCACCAGGATGAACACCCCGGCGAGCACCGGGGCGGGGCGGGCCAGGCCGCCGAGCTCGGAGATGCGCAGGGTCCGGCGCCGGTCCCAGATCATTCCCACCAGGAAGAACAGGGCGCCGGTGGTGAGGCCATGGTTGACCATCTCCAGCACGCTTCCCGAGATGCCCTGGGAGCTGAAGGCGAACACGCCGAGCACCACGAAGCCCACGTCGGCCACGGTGGAGTAGGCCACCAGGCGTTTTAGGTCCTTCTGCACGATGGCGACGGCGGCGGCATAGATGATCCCGATGGCGGCCAGGGTGAGAAGGAGGGGGGCCAGGTCGATGGCGGCGCGGGGGAACACGAAGACGCCGAAGCGCAGCACGCCGTAGGCGCCCAGCTTGAACAGGATGCCGGCGAGCACCATGGAGCCGGCCGTCGACGCCTCGGTGTAGGCGTCGGGCACCCAGGTGTGGAACGGGACCAGGGGGATCTTCACCGCGAAGGCGGCCACGAAGGCCAGCAGTACCAGCTCCTGGTCCCCGAGGGGCAGGTGGGAGGCCGCCCTGGTGACGGTGATCAGGTCGAAGCTGCGGGCCCCGCCGGCCCGGCCGGTGAGGAACCAAACCGAGACGATCCCCACCAGCAAGAAGGCGGAGCCGGCGAAGGTGTAGATGAAAAACTTCAGCGCCGCGTAGCTCCGCCTCAGGCCACCCCAACCAGATATAAGGAAATAGCCCGGGACCAGCGTCACCTCGAACATCACGAAGAATAGGAACAGGTCCATGGCCACGAAGGTCCCGATGCAGGCGGCCTCGAGCAGGAGCATCCAGCCCATGAACGCACGGGGATTGGCGTCGAGCGCGGGCCCGGCCATGGCAATGGGGAAGAGCAGGGCGGTCATGGCCACGAGGAACAGGGAGATGCCGTCGACGCCGACGTGCCAGGAGATGCCGAGCGCCGAAATCCAGGAGTGGTCGGAGACAAACTGGAAGCCGGCAGTGGCGCGGAACTGGACGACCAGGTAGGCCACGGCGGCGAGCTCGGCCAGGGCGAAGAGGAGGCCGACCAGCTTGGCCACCTCGGCCCGGGCGGCGGGCAGGACGACCACGGCGGCGGCGCCCACAACGGGCAGGGCGACGGCGGTGGTGACGACGGGGAAGGCCACCTTCAGTTGCCGACCCGGGTGGCGAGGTAGCCGAGCAGGACCACGGCGCCCAGGCCGATGCCGAGGGCGTAGTTGCGCACGTAACCGGTCTGCACCCGGCGCAGGGCCCGACCGGCGCCGGCGGCGGCGGCGGCCACCCCCCTGACCAGGCCGTCGATGCCCCGGGCGTCGACCTCGTAGGCCAACCCGCCGGCTATGTCGGCCAGCGGCCCGCTCACCGTGGCGGCCAGGGCGTCGTCTATGTACCAACCGTGGCGCAGGACGGCAGGCTCGAAGGCGGGGCGCTCGGCCCGTCGCCAGGTCCGCAGGCCGACAACCAGGCCGGCGACGGCGACGACGACGGTGGCCAGCGACAGGACGATCTTGGTGGCGGTGCCCGACGACACGCTCGGGTCGATGGCTGCGGGGAACATTGGGGAAAGAAAGCGGCCCAGGAAGTCGAACGGCCGGTACGGAAGGTTGACCAACCCCCCGGCGAAGGCCAGGGCGGCGAGGGCGACCAGCGGTAAACGCATCGTCCCGTCTGGTTCGTGCGGCTCCCCCGCCGGGTGGTGAGGCGAGGGGTGGTTGGGTGAGGGGTGGCGAGCCGAGCCGTTGTCAGCCGGGGCGCCGGGGGGCGCCGGGCGGGCGTCTCGCCACCGGGACCGGCCGAGGAACACCAGGGCCACCTGCCGGCTCATGTAGTACGCGGTCAGGCCGGCGGTGACGAAGCCGACCAGCCAGAGCAGCTTGTTGAAGTGCCAGGCGGCGGCCAGGACGTCGTCCTTGGACCAGAACCCAGAGAACGGCGGGATCCCCGAGATGGCCAGCCAGCCGACGGCGAACGTGGCGGCGGTGAGCGGCATGTAGCGGGCCAGGCCGCCCATGCGCTTCATGTCCTGCTGGTCGTGCAGGCCGTGTATCACCGAGCCGGCGGCCAGGAACAGCAGGGCCTTGAAGAAGGCGTGGCTGATCATGTGGAACAGCCCGTCGACGTATCCCCCCGACCCCACGGCGAGGAACATGTAGCCGAGCTGGGACAGGGTGGAGTAGGCCAGCACCCGCTTGATGTCGTTCTGGGCGCAGGCGATAGTGGCGGCAAAGAGGGCGGTGGCCGCGCCGATGCAGGCCACCACCACGGCGGTGGCATGGGTGTAGTGGAGGAGGGGCGCCACCCGGCACATCAGGTAGACGCCGGCGGTGACCATGGTGGCGGCGTGGATCAGGGCCGACACCGGCGTGGGGCCCTCCATGGCGTCGGGCAGCCACATGTACAGCGGCAGCTGGGCCGACTTGCCGATGGCCCCGAGCAGGAGCATCAGGCCGATGACCGCAGCGGTGGTGCCGGCGATGGCCCCGGGGGCGCCGGCCAGCAGCCCGTAGGCGTGGCCGCCGCGGTAGCCGCCGAGCACGGCGGTGTAGTCCAGGGAGGAGAAGTGGGCGAAGATGAAGAAGAGGGCCACCATGAAGCCGAAGTCACCCACCCGGTTGGTGACGAACGCCTTCTTGGCTGCCACCGCCGCGGAGTCGCGGTCGAACCAGAATCCGACCAGCCCGTAGGAGCAAAAGCCGACACCCTCCCAGCCGAGGAAGGTGAATAGGAAGTTGTCCGACAGGACCAGCACGACCATGGAGAACAGGAACAGGTTCATGTAGACGAAGAACCGGGGGAAGCCGGGGTCGTCACGCATGTAGCCGACCGAGTAGAGGTGGATCAGGCTGCCCACCCCGGTGACGAAGAGGGCCATGGTGACCGACAGCGGGTCCACCTGCAGGCCGGCGTCGACGTGGAGGCCAGCCACCGGGAACCAGGTGAAGATGCCCTTGACGACCGTGCTAGCCGTCGAGGACCGTCCGAGCAGCGCCACCCAGACGACCACGGCGGCGACGAAGGAGCCGGCGGACGCCGCCGTGGCCAGCCACCCGGACCAGGGGTCACCGAGCCGGCGGCCGGCCCACAGGTTGGCGAGGAAGCCGGCGAGGGGCAGGGCGACGACGAGGTAGGCAGCGTCCACGGTCTCGGCTCAGCCCTTCAGGATGTGGACGTCGTCGGCGGTGGCCGCCTCCCGGCGGCGGTAGATGGCCACGATGATCCCGAGGCCGACCACCACCTCGGCGGCCGCCACCACCAGCACGAAGAAGACGGTGGCCTGGCCCCCGATGTCGTTGAGCATCCGGGCAAATGTGACGAAGGTCAGGTTGACGGCGTTGAGCATCAGCTCTACGCACATAAACATCACCAGCACGTTGCGCCGCACCAGCAGGCCGACGGCCCCGAGGGTGAACAGCACTGCGGCCAGGCTCAGGTACCACGCCCCGGGGACGCTCATCGGGATCCCTCGCCGGCCACCTGCTCGCGGCGGCGGGCCAGGACGACGGCGGCCACCACGGCGATGACGAGCAGGGCGGAGGTCATCTCGAAGGGCAGAAGGTAGCGGGTGTAGATGGTCTGGCCGAGGAGCTGGACGTTCTCGGCCGAGCGGGTGGCGGTGCCCGGGACGTAGGTGTCGAGGGGCCCGGCCACGCTGTGCGCGCCCGACGCCCAGTTGCCCACCCGGGCCAGCACGAAGATCTCGACCAGCAGGGCGGCACCGACCACCGCGGCCATGGTCCGCTGGCCCCTTAGCGGCTCCTTGGCCATCGACTCCTTGCGGTCGACGCCGAGGAACATGATCACGAACAGGAACAGGATGACGATGGCGCCGGCGTAGACGATTATCTGCACGGCGGCCAGGAAGTTGGCCGCCTGGTCGACGAACTCCACCGCCACCCCGAACAGCGTGGTCACCAGCATCAGGGCGCAGTGCACCGGGTTGCGCAGCAGCACCACTCCGAGGCCGCCGGCCAGGATGAGCACGGCACCGACCACGAAGACCGCCCACGCCGAGGCATGGGCCAGGTGCACGGCGGCGGGCCCACCGATGGGAGGGGGAGGGGTGGCGAGCAAGGCGGAGATCACTGCCCGGGCCCCTCGGGGGGCGAGCGCCGTGCCGGGCGCACGGTGCGCACCCCCACTCCCTTGAGGGCGGGGCCGGCCACCTCCCGCAGGGACACGTCGCCGGCGGCGCTGACCTCGGCCGCCTCGGGGTCGGACTGGCCGGCCTGGGCCGGCCGCACCCCGTGGCCCAGCTCCCCCGACCACAGCGGCTGGCCCTCGACGGCGGCCACCCCCGAAGGCGAGGTGGCCCGCACCCACGCCGACGTGTTGGCGTCGTCTCCGTGCTTCCAGTCCTCCCAGGGCAGCACCTGGGGGTGGCCGGCGTCGTCGACCACCAGCTCGGACTTGGTGTAGATGGCGTCCTCCCGGTCGACGAAGGAAAACTCGAACATCTTGGACTCGGTGATGGCCTCGGTCGGGCACGCCTCCACGCACAGGTCGCAGTGGATGCAGCGCAGGAAGTTGATCTCGTAGACGAATCCGTAGCGCTCACCGGGCGACACCGGGTGGTCGGGGGGGTTGTCGGCCCCCCGCACGTAGATGCAGCGGGCCGGGCACACGCCGGCGCACAGCTCGCAGCCGATGCACTTCTCCATGCCGTCCTCGTAGCGGTTTAGGACGTGGCGGCCGTGGAAGCGCTCGGGCTTGGCCCGCTTGACCTCGGGGTACTCGACGGTGACCTTGGGCTTGAGGGGCTGCTTGCCGGTGACGGCGAAGCCCTTGAAGAAGTTGAGAAAGCTCACCGGGATACCGCCTCCCCAGCTGCCTCGGTGGTGCCGACCTGCCGGCCCACGTCTATGGCCCGCAGCAGCAGGCCGCCGGCCAGCAGGGAGCCGCCGATGGCGGCCACCCCGTACCAGCGGCTGACCTGGAAGGCGGCCACGATCATCAGCCAGGCCAGGGCCAGGGGGATGAGCCGCTTCCAGCCCAGGTCCATGAGCTGGTCGTAGCGCAGGCGGGGCAGGGTGGCCCGGATCCACACGAACAGGTAGAGCAGCACGAAGACCTTGAGGAGAAACCAGAACGGCCCGATGTCGACCCCCGCCACCTTGGGCCCGTCGGGCCCGCCCAGCCACAGGGTGGCGATGACGGCGGCGTTGACCACCAGGTTGGCGTACTCGGCCAGGTACAGCAGGGCGAAGCCGACCGAGCCGTACTCGATGTTGAAGCCCCCCGAGATCTCCTCCTCGGCCTCGACCAGGTCGAATGGGGCCCGGGTCATCTCGGCGGTGATGGCGATGAAGAACACCACGAAGGGGATGATCCCGGCGTGGACGATGTTCCAGTTGTACAGGAAGCCGGGCTGCTGGGCGTAGGTGATGGCGCTGGTGTGGAGCGACCCGGTGAGCAGCACCACGGTGGCCACCGACAGGCCGACCGCCGACTCGTAGGAGACCATCTGGGCACTGGCCCGGACCGAGCCCAGCAGGGCGTACTTGGAGCCCGACGCCCACCCGGCCAGCATCACCCCGTAGACGGCCACGCTCGAGGTCATGAGCAGGAACAGCACCCCCCAGGGGGGGTCGGCCAGCTGGAGGCGGGTGTCGAGGTTGTGGCCCAGGTGGACGGTGTTGCCGATGGGCACCACAGAGACGGCCAGGATGGCCGGGACCAGGGCCAGGAACGGGGCCAGGCGGTACACGGGCCGGTCCGCTCGCGACGGGACGAAGTTCTCCTTGAAGAAGAGCTTGGTGCCATCGGCCAGCGACTGGAGCATCCCCCACGGGCCGGCCCGGTTGGGCCCGGGCCGGTTGCCCAGGTAGGCCACCGCCTTGCGCTCGTACATGACCATGGCCAGCACCGACACCAGGACGATGGCGAAGACCGCCACCACCTTGACCACCAGGACCACCCATACGGCCAGGGTCAGACCGTGGGCGAAGAGGGGGTCTCCGAGGACCAGCCCGGCCATCAGCGGGCCCCTCCGCGGTCCAGGGCCACGTCGGTGACCGGGGCGCTGGCGTCGATGAGGGCGGTGGCGCTGGCGCCGGGCAGGTTGACGGGCAGGGCCGCCGTCCCCTCGGCCAGCCGGGGGTCGGCGACCACGGGAAGCTCCAGGGCGCCGCGGGGGGAGGAGACCCGGACCACCTCCCCCTCGGACAGGCCGGCCCGGGCCAGCTCGGCGGGATGGAGCCCGACGGCGGGCCGGGGGTGGAGGGGGGCCAGGTGCGGCGAGTGGGCCACGATGGTCCCGCCGTCCCACAGCGACCGGGTGGCCACCAGGCGCAGGGTGCCGGGCTCCCGGGCGGGCAGGGGCCCGGCGGGCGGCAGCGGCGGCAGCTCCACCCCGGCCGCCGGCCGGGCC
>JBOGGP010000112.1:0-7694 GCA_050744105.1 Acidimicrobiales bacterium | reverse complement strand
CCACCGGGCCGATTCCGGCCGGCGCCCCCGCCGGCGCCACCGGGAGGGTGGGGTCGGCGCCGTTGGGCTGGCCGGTGAGCTGGGCCAGGCCGGGGTCGCCGAAGCAGGCCAGCCCGCAGGCCAGGTCGACGGCACCCCGGAAGGCCGTGGTGGTGCGCCAGAGGCCCCTCGTGCGGACCACCGAAAAGCGCAGCGACCTGGTCGCCGCCGGGCCGCTGCCCGACACCTGGGCGACGATCGGCCCCACCTGGGCCAGCGACGAGAACGGCCGGCGGGCAGTGAGCACCTCGGACCCGCCGGGGCCGGCGACCGGCGGGGCGACCTGCCAGCCCGCCGCCGTCAGGTCGGCGGTGCGGAGCTGGCCGGCCACCTCCCCGACAGCGGCGACCGCCTGGCGGTCGAGGGCAACGGTAACCACCACCCAACCCGTCCCGTTGACGCGGGCGTCGACGCTGATGCGCACGGTGGCGCCACACGACGACAGCACGACGACGAGGAGGCCGGCGGCGACCAGACGCGCCGGCCGGCACCTGGCGCCCGCCGGTGGCCGGCGGATCGACCGGGGGGACATACCTGAGCGTCGACGACGGCCCACCCAGCGACCAGCAGGCACGAGCTGCCTGGGCAGCTCGGTCGCCGGCGGTCCTAGTCCCCCGAGCCGGCGCCGGCCAGCTCGACCGGCGGGGGCTCGATGCCCTCGACGGAGCGGAACACCACCTCGCCGTCCTCGACGTCGACGATGATGGTCTCGCCGGCCCGGAACTCCTTCCACAGGATCTTCTCCGACAGGGCGTCCTCGACGATCCTCTGGAGGGCCCGGCGCAGGGGCCTGGCCCCGAGAGCCGGGTCGTAGCCCTTGTCGACCACGTAGTACTTGGCCGTCTGGGTCAGCTCCAGGCCGAGGCCCTGGGTCTCGAGCTGGTCTCGGACCCGCTTTATCATCAGGTCGATGATCTCGGTAACCTCGTCCTTGGTCAGCTCGTGGAAGACGATCACGTCGTCGATGCGGTTGAGGAACTCGGGCCGGAAGTGGGCCTTGAGGGCGTCGTTGACCTTGGCCTTCATCTTCTCGTAGGTCACTGCCTCGCTGGTCTTGGCAAAGCCCACCGAGGTCTTGCGCAGGTCGGCCGTGCCCAGGTTCGAGGTCATGATGATCACGGTGTTCTTGAAGTCGACGGTGCGGCCCTGCGAGTCGGTCAGGCGGCCGTCCTCCAGGATCTGCAGCAGGGTGTTGAACACGTCGGGGTGGGCCTTTTCGATCTCGTCGAAGAGCACCACCGAGAAGGGCTTGCGCCGCACGGCCTCGGTGAGCTGGCCACCCTCCTCGTACCCCACGTAGCCGGGGGGGCTGCCCACCAGGCGACTGACGGTGTGCTTTTCCATGTACTCCGACATGTCGAGCTGGATGAGGGACGCCTCGTCGCCGAAGAGGAACTCCGCCAGGGTCTTGGCCGTCTCGGTCTTGCCCACCCCCGACGGGCCGAGGAAGATGAACGAGCCGCTCGGCCGCTTCGGGTCCTTCAGCCCGGCCCGGGTCCGGCGGATGGCCTGGGAGACGGCCCGGATGGCGTCGTTCTGGCCGATCACACGCTTGTGCAGCTCGTCCTCCATGCGCAGCAGCTTGGCCGTCTCCGCCTCGGTCAGCTTGTAGACGGGTATCCCCGTCCAGTTGGCCAGGACCTCGGCGATGACCTCCTCGTCGACCACGTCGAAGAGGTCGACGCCCTCTGCCCTCCACTCCTGCTCCTTGGCTGCCTTACGGGCCAGGAAGTCCTCCTCCCGCTCCCGGAACTTCTTGGCCTGCTCGAAGTTCTGCTTTTCGATGGCCACTTCCTTGTCCCGGCGCACCCGGGCGATCTCGTCCTCGATGGCCTTGTAGTCCGGGGGTGTGGCCATGCGCCGGATGCGCAGGCGGCTGCCCGCCTCGTCGATGAGGTCGATGGCCTTGTCCGGCAGGTAGCGGTCGGCGATGTAGCGGTCGGCCAGGTTGGCGGCGGCGACCACGGCCTGGTCGGTGATGGTCACCCCGTGGTGGGACTCGTAGCGGTCCCGAAGGCCCTTGAGGATCTCGATGGTGTGGGCCAGCGACGGCTCCTCCACCTTGATGGGCTGGAACCTGCGCTCGAGTGCGGCGTCCTTTTCCAGGTGCTTGCGGTACTCGTCCAAGGTGGTGGCGCCGATGGTCTGCAGCTCGCCCCGGGCCAGCATGGGCTTCAGGATGGAGGCGGCGTCGATGGCCCCCTCGGCCGCCCCCGCCCCGACCAGGGTGTGCAGCTCGTCGATGAAGAGGATGATGTCGCCCCGGGTGCGGATCTCCTTCAGCACCTTCTTCAGGCGCTCCTCGAAGTCCCCCCGGTAGCGAGAGCCGGCGACGAGGGCGCCGAGGTCGAGCGTGTAGAGCTGCTTGCCTTTGATGGTCTCGGGTACGTCCCCCGAGACGATCTTTTGCGACAGGCCCTCCACGATGGCGGTCTTGCCCACGCCCGGCTCGCCGATGAGCACGGGGTTGTTTTTGGTCCGCCGGGAGAGCACCTGCATGACCCGCTCGATCTCGCGGTCGCGCCCGATCACCGGGTCGAGCTTGCGCTCCCTGGCCAGCTGGGTCAGGTTGCGGCCGAACTGGTCGAGCACGGGCGAGCCGGTGGGCGCCTCGGTGGCCTGGGCTGGGCCGCCGGACCCGGCCGAGACACCTTCCTTGCCACCGCCGGCCTGGTAGCCGGAGAGGAGCTGGATGACCTGCTGGCGGACGCGGGACAGGTCGGCACCCAGGCTCACCAGGACCTGGGCCGCCACTCCCTCGCCCTCCCGGACGAGGCCCAGCAGCATGTGCTCGGTGCCGATGTAGTTGTGGCCCAGCTGCAGAGCCTCGCGCAGCGACAACTCGAGCACCTTCTTGGCCCGGGGGGTGAAGGGCGGGGACCCCGCGGTCGACGACCCCGCCGGCCCTATGGTCTCCTCCACCTTCTCCCGGACCCCCTCCAGGCTGATGCCGAGCGACTCGAGCGCCTTGGCCGCCACCCCCTCGCCCTCGTGGATGAGGCCGAGGAGGATGTGCTCGGTGCCGATGAAGTTGTGGTTGAGCAGCCGCGCCTCCTCCTGGGCCAGGACCAGGACTCGTCGGGCTCGGTCGGTAAAGCGTTCGAACAAGTGGACCGCCTCCTCAGCGGCTCGGGACCTCGGGTCCGCCGCACCAACGCAGCTTTCCTCTGGTCCTCCGTCTTGACAGTGTACCCATCGCCCCTCCCGTAGAAGGTCGCTCCCCCCTCGGGTGGCGGATGGGGAAGGGACGGCCCTCGCGGGCACGGGCCCGCGTCCCTCCCAGCCGCCTTTCGTGCTAGTTCGCAGGCTTCGCGTAGGGTTCGACCAGTGAGCGTCCCCGTCAACCTGGGCGACCAGATGCGCCTGCCGGGGCTCGAGGCCCAGGTCAGCCTGGTGGAATCGGCGCTGCGGGACGCGGTGCGCTCCGACCACGCCTTCCTCACCGAGGTGGCCGGTCACCTGATCTCGGCGGGAGGCAAGCGGGTGCGCCCAGCCCTCGTCCTCGGTGCCGCGGCGGCCGCCGGCGGCCAGGTCGACCCCGCTGTCGTGCAGGGGGCCGTCTCGGTCGAGCTGGTCCACCTCGGCTCGCTCTACCACGACGACGTGATCGACGAGGCCGAGTCACGCCGGGGAGCCGAGAGCGTCAATCACCGGTGGGGCAACCTGGTGGCCATACTGGCCGGCGACTTCCTGCTGGCCCGGGCCTCGGAGATCGCCGCCTCGCTCGGAACCGAGGTGGCCGGCCTGCTGGCCCACACCATCGGCCGGCTCTGCGAAGGGGAGGTGAGCCAGCTGACCCACGCCTTTGACACGGCCCGTCCCGAGACCGCCTACCTGAGTGCCATCGCCGGCAAGACGGCCTCCCTCATGGCGACGTCGGCGCGCATCGGTGGCATCGTGGGTGGCGCCGACCGTCCGGTCGTCGAGGCCCTGACCACCTACGGGCAGGCGTTCGGGATGGCCTTCCAGATCTGGGACGACATCTTGGACCTCGTCGCCACCGAGGGCCAGCTGGGAAAGCCCGCCGGTCACGACATGGTGGAGGGCACCTACACCCTCCCGGTCATCCGGGCCCTCGGAGATCCCGAGGTGGGCGACGAGCTGCGGGCCCTGCTGGGCGCCCCGCTCGACGACCCGACCCGCGACAAGGCCCGCGACCTCATCGCCTCCACCAGTGCCGTCGCCGCCTCGGTGGTCGAGGCCCGGCGCTGGGCCGACTTGGCCTACGACGCTCTCGTCCCCCTGCGCGAGCGCGGGCCGGTGGACGTGGTCGATGCGCTGTCGTCGTTCGGCCACCGCCTGATGGAGGGCCTCGACAGGATCTAGGGCCCCCCCATGCCGGCCTCGGGTCGTAGCGTGGGAAAGGCGATCACGTCGCGGATGGCCTCGGCGCCCGACAGCAGCATCACCAGGCGATCGATCCCGATACCGAGGCCCCCCGTCGGGGGCAGCCCATACTCCAGCGCCCTCAGGTAGTCCTCGTCGAGGCCCATGGCCTCCTCGTCGCCGGCGGCGGCGGCCCGGATCTGGTCCTCGAAGCGGGCTCGCTGCTCGACGGGGTCGGTCAGCTCGCTGAATGCGTTGCCGAGCTCCCGGCCGGCAACCACGGGCTCGAAGCGCTCGACCAGGCCGGGGGCGCGGCGGTGGTCCCGGGCCAGGGGCGAGACCTCCTTGGGGTAGTCGACCACGAAGACCGGGCCCCACAGGGAGCCCTCGGTCGTCTTCTCGTAGATCTCGACCAGCAGCTTGCCCGGGCCCCACGACGGCTCCACCGGGATGCCCCGCACGCTGCAGATGGCCCGCAGCTCGCCGACCGGCGTGGCCATCCCGACGTCGATGCCGGCGTGGTCGGCGACCAGCTGGGAGAGCGTGGCCCGAGGCCACGGCGGCCCCAGCTCCAGGGGGCGCCCGGCGTAGACCAACGAGGTGGTGCCGAGCAGCGCGACGGCCAGGTGGGATACCAGCCCCTCCACCAGGGCCATCATGTCGTGGTAGTCGGCGTAGGCCTGGTACAGCTCCAGCATGGTGAACTCGGGGTTGTGGCGGGGGGACAGGCCCTCGTTGCGGAACACCCTCCCGATCTCGAAGACCCGCTCGAAGCCGCCGACCACCAGCCGCTTGAGGTAGAGCTCGGGCGCCACCCGCAGGTAGAGGTCGCTGTCGAGGGCGTTGTGGTGGGTGACGAAGGGCCGGGCCGCCGCTCCCCCGGCGACGGGGTGAAGGATGGGGGTCTCCACCTCCACGAAGCCGTGGTCCTCCAGCCAGCGTCGGGTTAGCGAGATGACCCGGCTGCGCAGGAGGAGGGTCCGGCGCGACCCCGGGTTGGCCCACAGGTCGGCGTAGCGCTGCCGGTAGCGCAGGTCGGTGTCGGATATGCCCCGCCACTTGTCGCCGAAGCTGCGCCGGGCCGGGGCCAGCAGGACCCAGCTGGCCACCTTGACCGACAGCTCGCCGGTCCTCGTCCTGACCACCTCCCCCGACGCCCCTATCCAGTCGCCCAGGCTCAGGCCGCTGAGCTCCTCGAAGCCCTCGGTCCACCCGGCGCCGGCGAAGAGCTGGATCTCGCCGTCCTGGCTGCGAAGGGTGCCAAAGGTCAGCTTGCCCAGCTGGCGCCGCAGCATGAGGCGACCGGCGACGGCGACGGTCTCCCCGCTGCCCTCGCCGGCGCCGAGGGCGGCGTGGCGCCGGCCCAGCTCGTCGGGCGCGGCGGTCACCTCGAAGCGGTAGGGGCCGTCGAAGCGCTCCCGGGCCTCGTTGCCGGCCAGGGCCTCGTTACCGGCCAGGGCCTCGTTGCCGGCCAGGGCCTCGTTGCCGGCCAGGGCCTCGTTGCCGGCCAGGGCCTCGTTGCCGGGCAGGCCAGTCACTTGGGCTGGTTGCGCCCGAAGATGATCCGGAGGCCGTCGAGGGTCAGCCACGGATCGTAGTGGTCGATGGCGCTGGCCACCGGGGCGATGAGCCCGGCCAGGCCCCCGGTGGCCACTACCGTGCACGGCCCCAGCTCCTCGGCGAAGCGGGCGCACATCCCGTCCACCTGGGCGGCAAAGCCAAAGACGGCGCCGGCCTGGAGCGACTCCACGGTGTTCTTGCCGATGACGCTGGCCACCTCGACCAGCTCCACCCGGGTGAGGGCCGAAGCCCGGACGAAGAGGGCCTCCATCGAGATCTCGATCCCGGGCAGGATGGCCCCGCCCAGGTACTCGCCCCGGGCCGAGACGGCCTCGAAGGTGGTGGCCGTGCCAAAGTCGATCACCACAGTCGGGCCACCGTAGCGGTCGAAGGCGGCGACGGCGTCGGCGATCCGGTCGGCGCCCACCTCCCGGGGGTTGTCGTAGAGGATAGGCATCCCGGTCCTGATGCCTGGCTCGACGATGACCGTGGCCACGTTCCACCAGCGCTCGGTCATCTCCCGCAGGCCGGCCCGAAGTCGGGGGACGACCGAGGCCACGGCGATCCCGGTCACCGCGGTGGCCGGCTCCACGCCCGCCAGCGACATGAGCTGGTCGAGCTGGAGGGCGAGCTCGTCCGCGGTGGCCTCGGCCCGCGTGGACACCCGCCAGTGGTGAGTCAGACCGCCGCCGCCGCCCCCTGCCCCGTCGCCGGCGCCGTCGTCACCGTCGAAGAGGCCGATGAGGGTCTGGGTGTTGCCCACGTCGATGGCGACGAGCACCCTGTCACACCCCTAGGGGCACGGGCCCCGGCCATGCGTCGAGGCCGATGTCGAGGACGGGGGCCGAATGGGTGAGGGCGCCCACGGCGATGAGGTCGGCGCCGGCCGCCGCGTAGGCGGCCACATCCGCCAGGCCCACCCCGCCGGACACCTCGACGGGGACCCGTCCGGCCACCCGGCGCACCGCGGCAGCGACCTGTTCGGGGGCCATGTTGTCGACCAGCACCATGTCGGCGCCGGCGGCCAGCGCCTCGTCCACCTGCTCCAGGTCGTCGCACTCGACCTCCACGCCGTGGCCCGGCCAGCGCCGGCGGGCCAGGGCGACCAGGCCGGAGATGCCCGGGCCGCCCGGGCCGGAGCCGTGCAGGCGATGGTTGTCCTTGACAAGGATCCCCTCGGAGAGCGAGCCCCGGTGGTTGACGCCCCCGCCGGCGCGCACCGCCGCCTTCTCCAGAGCCCGCAGGCCCGGAGTGGTCTTGCGCGTGTCGCGGATGGCGCAGCGGCCGGCGGCGGCGTCGACGAACCGGGCGGTGAGGGTGGCCACCCCCGAGAGGTGGCAGAGCAGGTTTAGCGCCGTGCGCTCGGCGGTCAGGATCGATCCGAGCGGCCCCGACAGCCGGGCGACGGCGACGTCGGGCACGACGCGGTCACCGTCGGCGGCGGCCCAGCGCACCTCGATGGCCGGGTCGACGGCACTGAAGGCGACGGTCGAGGCCAACCGGCCGGCCAGCACCCCGGGAGCCCGGGCCGACAGCACCGCGGAGCCGGCGACGCCGGGGGGGAGGAGGCCGGCGGTCAGGTCACCGAGGGCGCCCAGGTCCTCGGCCAGGGCGCGGGCCACCACCGCCCGCACGGCGCTGAGCGGGGGGTCCAACCAGCTCACGCCGACCGGCCCCCGAAGACCAACCGCGCTCGCATGGCATCGTCGGTGAAAGGAAAGTCCGACCGTCGATGGGCCCCGCGGCTCTCGGTACGGACGGTGGCGGCG
>JBOGGP010000111.1:0-7718 GCA_050744105.1 Acidimicrobiales bacterium | reverse complement strand
GTGGTGGAGGGCGCGGTGGTGGAGGGCGCGGTGGTGGAGGGCGCGGTGGTGGAGGGCGCGGTGGTGGAGGGCGCGGTGGTGGAGGGCGCGGTGGTGGAGGGCGCGGTGGTGGTGGTCGAGTTGGTCGCCGCCTCCAGGCTGGTCAGCGTGGCCACCACCGAGGCCGGCGGCGGTGGGATCTTGCCCTTCTGGGACGGGGCGACGAACGCGATCGTGTACTCGCTCCCGTCGTCGAGGTGCACGGAGTCCGGGTTGGCGCCCTGCACCACGCCCGCCGAGGCCGGGGCGCCCGGATAGGCGAAGCGGCGAACGTAGACCTGCGCCGGCTGGCCGTGGCAGCTGTTGCCGGCCACGTGGTCCTTGCCCCCGGGCAGCGCCAGGTCGGTCGTGGTGAGCTTCATCCCAATCGAGCTGGCAAAGAGGCCGAGCGTGGCGTTGGCGCCGGCCGCCGACGCCTTGAGGGGGTGGATGTGGATTATCCCGTCGCCCTGGGTGGTGATGCCCACCGGGTTCTTGGTGGTCTTGATGTTGGGGGCCAATGTGCCGCAGATGTCGACGGCGAAGGCAGCGTTCTCGGTCGATCCAACGGTGGGGGCAGCCGTCTTGTTGGCCGTCGCCAGGTTGGTCAGGCGGGTGCTGCGGCTGGCGAAGGTGGCGGCGACGCCGAGGATGACAACCACCAGGATCACCCCGTAGTAGGTCAGCGGGGCCCGGCCACGGGTCGTGCGGCCGCCGCCGGTCCCCGCGGCGCGAGCCACCTTCTTCGCCGACGACGCCTTTCCCATGACCGGCTCAGGGTAGCGGGCGCCGGGCCCGTCCTGGCCCCGCCACCCCCGCCGGGCCAGGGTTGCCGGCCAGGTCACGGGCCCGCCGGCCCGACGACCAGGCATGGCGGGCGGACAGCGCCCCCAGGCGCAGGGCCAGCGCGGCGCCCACCAGGGGGAGGCAGGCGCGGCGGGCACCGGTCGTGTGGCGGCCGGCAAACCGCCACATCGAGGCGTGGTGGGCGGCGAGCATCCGGTAGGGGTGCTGGGCGGTGGACGCCCCCTGGTGGTGGGCCACCACGGCGGCAGGCTCGTAGCCCACCCGCCACCCGGCCTGGCCCAGGCGCCAGCACAGGTCGACGTCCTCCATGTACATGAAGTAGGCTGGGTCGAAACCGCCTACCTCGTCCCAGGCCTCCCGGCGGGCCAGGAAGCAGGCACCCGACACCCAGTCGACCGGCTGTGGGGTGTCGTGGTCCCAGTCGAGCATGCGGTAGCGGCGGGTGAAGCGGTTGGCCGGCGCCACCGAGCCGAGCAGGCCGTGGCCCAGCGCGTCCACCAGGCCGGGAAAGGCCCGGGCCGAGGGGTAGAGGCTCGAGTCGGGGTTGTCCAGCCTGGGCCCGACGACGCCCCAGGCCGGCTCGGCGTCGAGGCGGGCCCGCAGGGCATCCACCGCACCGGCCGAGACCACCAGGTCGGGATTGCAGACCAGCAGGTCGGCTCCAGGGACGGTGGCCGCCCCCAGGTTGGCAGCCCGGCCGTACCCGAGGTTGGCCCCGGCCGCCACCCACTCCGAGCCGTCCAGTCCACCACCGGGGGCGTCACCGGTGGGCGAGGCGTCGGTGGAGGCGTTGTCGACGACCACGATCCTGGCCACCCCGTTGGCCCGCAGGCTGTCCAGGCAGCCCCGGAGGTGGACCTCGGAGTTGAAGTTGACGACCACGGCGGCCACCGGCCCGCTCACCCGGCACCTGCCTGCCCACCTCGGGACATCTTGGGCCCCGGCATCCCTGCCCCGGCAAACCACTCGATGGTGCGGGCCAGGCCCTCCCGCAGCCCGGTGGCCGGGCTCCAGCCGATGAGGGCCTCGGCCAGGGACAGGTCGGGGCGGCGCTGGGCGGGGTCGTCGGCCAGGGCCGGCAGGTGGACGACGGGCGACGCCGAGCCGGTCAGCTCCTTGACGAGCTGGGCCAGCTCGACCACGCTGCGCTCGTCGGTGGTCCCCAGGTTGACCGGCCCGACGTGGTCGCATTCGAGGATCCCGACGATCCCCGTCACCAGGTCTTCCACGTAGCACAGGCTGCGGGTCTGGCGGCCGTCGCCGTAGAGCGTCAGCGGGGCGCCGGCCAGGGCCTGGGTGACGAGGTTGGAGACCACCCGGCCGTCGTCGGCCCGCATCCGGGGACCGTAGGTGTTGAAGATCCTGGCGATGCGCACGTCGGTCCCCCGCCGGCGGTGGTGGGCCATGACCAGGGTCTCGGCAAACCTCTTGGACTCGTCGTAGACCGACCGGGGACCGATCGGGTTGACGTTGCCCAGGTACGTCTCGGGCTGGGGGTGGACGAGGGGGTCGCCGTAGACCTCGCTGGTCGAGGCGTGCAGCAGCCTCGCCCCCTTGGCCTCGGCCAGCTCGAGCAGCACCCTGGTCCCCGTGCTGCCCACCTCGAGGATCTCCAGCCCCAGGGGGCCGAAGTCGGCCGGCGACGCCGGGCAGGCCAGGTTGATCACCGAGTCCACCGGGCCGGCCACGTCCACCCCCGAGCAGATGTCGGCCCGGACCAGGTCGAAGCCGGGGTGGCCGGCCAGGCCCTCCAGGTTGGACTCCCGGCCCGTCACCAGGTTGTCGACGCAGGCCACCTGGTCGCCCCGCTCCACCAGGCGCCGGCACAGGGCGGCACCGATGAAGCCGGCGCCCCCGGCCACGACCACCCGGCTCATAACCGACGGCTCACGTCGACCACCCGGTCCTCAACCGACGAGGGCGGCCACCAGGGCGGCCAGGGGCTGGTGGTAGTCGGCCAGCGGGGCCAGGCCCGAGGCCCGCCACGCCGCGTTGTCGAGCACCGAGTTGGCCGGGCGGGGGGCGGCCCGGGGCGGGTCCAGCTCCGCGGTGGCGATGGGCTCGACCCGGGCGGGGTCGGCGCCGGCGAGGGCCACCACCTCACGGGCCAGGCCGTACCAGGTGGTCTGGCCCTGGTTGGTCAGGTGGAACACCCCCGGGCGCCGGTCGACGGCGAGGGCCACCACGGCCCGGGCCAGGTCCTCGGTGAAGGTCGGGCAGCCCCGCTGGTCGTCCACGAAGCGCAGGGCCCGGGCCTCCCCGAGGAGGCGCAGTACGGTCTTGACCACGTTGGTGCCGTGCCGGCCGCATACCCACGAGGTGCGTACGATAGCCGTGCCGGGCAGCCCGCCGGCGGCCTCCCGCTCGCCGGCCAGCTTGGTGGCCCCGTACACCGAGCGCGGCGCGGGGACGTCCCACTCGTGGTAGGGCCGGTCGAGGGTGCCGTCGAAGACGTAGTCGGTGGAGACGTAGACCAGGTGGGCGCCGGCGGAGGCACACGCCTCGGCCACGTGGCGGGTGCCCACGGCGTTGACCCGCCACGCCCGCTCCGGGTCGGCCTCGCAGGCGTCGACCTCCGTCCACGCCCCGGCGTGGACCACGACGTCGGGGGCCACCCCGGCCACCGCGGCGCGCACCGCGTCCCGGTCGGCCACGTCGAGGTGGGCACGCGACGCCCCCACCACCTGGTAGGCGCTGCCCCGGGCAAACGCCTCCACCAGGTCGGTGCCCAGCTGCCCCCCGGCGCCGGTGACGAGCGCTCTCACCGCTGGCGGCGGGCCAGCGGCTCCCACCACCACCTGTTGGCCCGGTACCACTCGCACGTCAGGTCCAGGCCTCCGGCCAGGTCGTGGCCGGGGGCCCAGCCGAGGGCCCGCACCTTGGCGCTGTCCACCGCATAGCGCCGGTCGTGTCCGAGACGGTCGGTCACGTACTCGACCATCTCGGCGCCGGCCCCGAGGATCTCGAGCAGCCGGTCCGTCAGGTCCCGGTTGGCCATCTCGTGGCCCCCGCCGATGTTGTAGATCCCCCCCGGCGCTCCCCGGCGCAGGACGGTGTCGATGGCCGAGCAGTTGTCGTCGACAAAGAGCCATTCCCGCCGGTTGAGACCGTCGCCGTAGAGAGGGACCCGGCGCCCGTCCAGCAGGTTGGTGACGAAGAGCGGGACCACCTTCTCGGGGTACTGCCAAGGCCCGTAGTTGTTGGAGCTCCGGGTCACCGTCACCGGCAGGCCGTATGTGGACCAGTACGACAGGGCGATGAGGTCGGAGCCTGCCTTGGAGGCGCTGTAGGGCGAGCGGGGATCGAGGGGGTCGCTCTCCCGGGACCGCCCCTCGGCCACCGAGCCGTAGACCTCGTCGGTCGAGATGTGCACCACCGGGCCCACCCCGGCGCGGCGGGCGGCGTCGCAGACCACGTTGGTGCCCACGCAGTTGGTGACCACGAAATCGGCAGGGCCGGCGATGGAGCGGTCCACATGGCTCTCGGCGGCGAAGTGGACCACGGCGTCGATGCCCCCCAGGGCTCCGGCCACCGTGACGGGGTCGCAGACGTCGGCGTGGACGAAGTGGAGGCGCCGGCCGCCGGCCGCCTCGACGTCGGCCAGTGTCGAGCGGTTGCCGGCGTAGGTGAGGGCGTCGTAGACGGTGACCTCGTCGTCGCTGTGGGCCAGCACCCAGCGGACGTAGTTGGAGCCGATGAAGCCGGCCCCCCCCGTCACGAGCAGGTGCACCGGCTAGCGCCGCAGCCCGACGTGGGGGCGACGGGCGGGGTCCAGGTCGGCCCGGCGGGGGTTGGCCCGGTCCCGCTCCGACAGCACCGGGTCGCTCAGACCCCAGTCCGCCCCCACCTCGGGGTCGTCCCAGGCCAGGCCCAGCTCGTCGTCGGGGTTGTAGTAGCCGTCGACCATGTAGGTCAGGGTCAGGTCGGCCAGGGAGGCGAAGCCGTGGGCCACGCCGGGGGGGATCCACACCCCCCGGCACGACTCCTCGTCGAGGTCGAGCACCTGGGTGGCGCCGTCGGTGGCCGAGCCGGCCCGCAGGTCGTGCAGGACCACCCGTGCCGTACCCCTGGTCACCTGCCAGTAGTCGGCCTGGTGCAGGTGGTAGTGCAGGCCGACCACCGCTCCGGCCCGCCGGTCGGCCCGGTTGGCCTGGACCATCTCCCGGCCGAGGGGGAACCAGGTTCGCCGGTAGGTCTCGACGAAGCGTCCACGAAGGTCCCCGTGGACGGCCGGCGCCACCACCTCGACGCCGGCGATCAGCTCCGACTCGCTCACCGAGGCCACCGCTAGACCAGGTCGACCTGGCAGTGGTCGCCCACCATCAAGCGGGTGGCCCGCGGCCGGCGGGCTGAGCGGGTCACCTCCACGTGGTGGCCGAGCAGGCAGTCCTCCAGGCGGCCGGCGTCGATCACCCTGGTGTCGTCTAGGAGCACGGAGTGCTCGATCTCGGAGTCCTCGACCACGCAGCGACAGCCGATGGCGGTGAAGGGCCCGATGAAGCTGTCCTCGACCCGGCTGCCGGCGCCCACCAGGATCGGGCCCCGCAGGTGGGACCGCACGACGGTGGCGCCGGCCTCGACGACCACCCGGCCGTCCACCTGGGAGCAGTCGTCGACGGTGCCGTCGATGCGGCGCTCGACACCCTCGAGCACCAGGCGGTTGGCCTCCAGCAGGGGCGTGAGCTTGCCGGTGTCGATCCACCAGCCGGCCAGGATCTGGCTGCGGACCGGGTAGCCACGGTCGATCATCCACTGGATGGCATCGGTGATCTCCAGCTCGTTGCGCGCCGAGGGGACGATGGCGGCCACGGCCTCGTGGATGGTGCGGTCGAATAGGTAGACACCCACCAGGGCCAGGTCCGACGCCGGCCGGGCCGGCTTCTCCTCCAGGCGGACCACCCCCCCGGCGGCGTCCAGCTCGGCCACCCCGAAGCGCTGGGGGTCGTCCACCGCCTTGAGCAGGATCTGGGCCGCCGGCACGGCCGAGCCGGCGGGGAGGGTGCCGGCGCCATCCGCCCCCCCGGCGCGCGCCGCCTCGAAGGCGTCGACGAAGCCCCTCAGATCCTGCTCGAGCAGGTTGTCGCCCAGGTACATCACGAAGTCGTCGGCCCCGAGGAAGTCCCGGGCCACGGCCACGCAGTGGGCCAGGCCGAGCGGGGCCTCCTGGTGGAGGTAGGAGACGGAGAGTCCCCACGCCGAGCCGTCACCGACCGCCTGCCGGATCTCCTCGGCGGTGTCACCGACGACTATGCCGACCTCCTTGATCCCCGCCGACGACACCGCCTCCAGGCCGAAGAACAGGATCGGCTTCCCGGCCACCGGCACCAGCTGCTTGGCCCGGGTGTGGGTGATGGGCCGGAGGCGGGTGCCCGATCCGCCGGCCAGGATCAGCGCCTTCATGGCGGCCGACTCTAGCTGCCGCCCACCCTGGCGTCGGGGCCTGCCGGACCGCCGGCCCTCAGGTGGACGACATCGGCGGCGGCCACCACCTCCACCGTCCCCACCTGGCCGGGGGCGGCCGGGCGGCGCACCAGCAGGGCCCCGTCGTCGTCGATGCCCTCGGCCAGCCCCACCAGCTCGCCGGCCGGCCGCGACACCCTCACCACCCGGCCGACGGTGGCGCAGGCCTGCCGGTAGTCCCTCGCCACCTCGGCCCAGTGCCCGCAGCGAGACTCCAGGCCGGCGAGGACGGCGCCGAGCAGCTGGCCCCGGTCGGCGGCCGCCCCGCCCGCCTCGGACAGGCTGGTGGCGCCGGCCGGCGCCGAGGTGACATTGAGCCCCAGCCCCACCACCACGGCGCCGGGGCCCTCCGCCGGTGGGGCCCCGCCGGCCCGGGGCCCGGTCCGTGCCCCCGGCCCGGTCTGTGCCGCGGATGCGGTCTCGGCCAGGATGCCAGCCAGCTTGGCCTCCCCGACGACCAGGTCGTTCGGCCACTTGAGGTCGGGGCTGACCCCGCTGACCTGCCGGCACGCCCCGGCGGCGGCCAGGGCCATCGCCGCGGTGACCAGGTGCAGGCGGGTCGGTGCCAGGTCGGGCGGCCGCAGGAGGACAGACACCAGGAGGGCGGCGCCGGGCCGGGCGACCCACGACCGACCGAGCCGGCCCCGCCCGGCCCACTGGTGGTCGGCCACGACGACCAGCCCCTCGGGAGCGCCGGCGGCGGCGGCGGCGGCCAGCCAGCGGTTGGTCGAGTCGACCCCGGCCAGCTGGCGGACGTCGCCGAACCGGGTGGTGGCAGCCAGGCGCCGGCGGGTTCGCTCGTCGAGGATCACCCTGACAGACTGCCGCCAGATGGCGCCCCCGTCCCCGCCCGCCCCCCTTCCCCTGGGCCCCTTTCCCCTGGGCCCCTTTCCCATAGACAAGGTGCTGATCGCCAACCGGGGAGAGATCGCCGTTCGGGTCATGCGGACGTGCCGCGAGCTCGGGGTCACCAGCGTGGCCGTCTACTCCGAGCTGGACCGGGACTCCCTGCACGTGCGGCTGGCCGACGAGGCCTACGCCCTGGGCGGGGCCAGCGCGGCCGAGAGCTACCTCGACGCCGGCAAGGTCCTCGACGTGGCCCGCCGCAGCGGGGCTGGAGCCGTCCACCCCGGTTACGGGTTCTTCTCGGAGAACGCCGGCTTCGCCCGCCAGGTGGTCGAGGCCGGCCTGGTCTGGATCGGGCCGCCACCCGAGGCCATCGAGGTCATGGGCGACAAGATGAGCGCCCGCCAGGCCGCCCTGCGGGCCGGAGTGGCGGGGGTCCCGGGGACGCCCGGGGCGGTGTCGTCGGCCGCCGAGGTGGTCGCCTTCGGGGACAGCCACGGGTGGCCAGTCGCCATCAAGGCGGCCTACGGGGGCGGGGGTCGAGGCATGCGGGTGGTGCGGGAGGCGGGCGAGGCGGCGGCCGCCCT